>JACMLR010000322.1 GCA_014379515.1 Chitinophagaceae bacterium | reverse complement strand
TTGCTTGCATGCCGACCTTCATTGCATCCAAAAGGTGAACGATTACCGGTTGTGAGCGACTTCATCATCGATCCAAATCAAATTGGTGATAAAACCACGGCCGCATCTATCAAGAATAAAACATCAGCCCCAATCGTGGGGCTTGAACCAACCCGGGAAAAACTGATGTCCATTAGGAATCTTACCGTGCAATTTCCAGCTACCCGAAATTTATTTGGCAGGGCAGCGTCTTTAATAACGGCCGTTGATAATATCAGTTTCGATGTAATGTCAGGTGAAACGCTCGGTCTTGTTGGAGAATCGGGTTGCGGAAAAACTACGTTGGGCAGAGCGCTACTCCGTCTTATCGAGCCTTCATCCGGGTCTATCCATTTCAAGGACCGATCGCTTACTACTATGAAAGCAAGTGAGCTCAAGATGTTAAGGAAAGACATCCAAATTATTTTCCAGGACCCATATTCTTCGTTGAATCCGCGCCTCACAATTGGCGACGCTTTAACGGAACCATTGAAAGTGCACGGGATGTTGCGAACAAAGAAAGAAAGGCGCGAGCGCGCAGCTGAACTTCTTGAAAAAGTCAATATGAATGGAGATCATCTTGCCCGTTACCCTCATGAATTTTCTGGTGGGCAGCGCCAACGATTGGTCATCGCACGTGCGTTGACACTCGAACCTTCGTTTCTTGTTTGTGATGAATCCGTGTCCGCGCTCGATGTGAGCGTTCAGGCACAGGTTTTAAATTTGCTCGCTGATCTCAAAACAGAGTACGGATTCACCATTATTTTCATCTCGCACGATCTGTCTGTAGTGCATTATATCAGCGATCGGATCATGGTGATGAACCACGGACGGATCGAAGAAATCGGGGATGCCGGTCAGGTCTTTAAGAATCCGACTTCTGAGTATACCCGCAAACTGTTGGAATCCATACCGACCCTTTAGTTTCGACTTTTCTCTTTGCTAAATAGGAAGCGGTCGAGAAATTATTTGTAATTGCTACGGAATTACTTACTTTTGCGCACTTAAATTGAGCCTTACATGATGTCAAACCTGGTGCCGTAAGACCTGGTTTGTATCGGACTCTTCAGCCGATTCCCCAAGTTCCGCACTGTTTGTATATCATGTTGCTGTAAAAAAATATTCGCTACATGAAGTTATCCCAGTTCCGTTTCGACTTACCATTGAATCTTATTGCTCAAAACCCTACAAAAAAACGTGAAGACGCCCGGATGATGGTTGTTCATCGTCATACCGGCCAAATTGAAAACAAACACTTCCGCGACGTTCTTGAATACTTTGATGATAAAGATGTTTTCGTCGTTAACAATACAAAAGTGTTCCCTGCGCGGATGTATGGCCGTAAGGAAAAAACAGGTGCAAAGATTGAGGTTTTCCTTCTTCGTGAATTGAACAAACCGAATCGCCTTTGGGATGTGATTGTTGATCCCGCAAGAAAGATACGCGTTGGAAATAAATTGTATTTCGGTGAAGCCGATGAATTAGTAGCAGAAGTCATCGATAATACAACAAGCCGCGGCCGCACGATCCGCTTTCTCTGGGATGGCACCGATGACGAGTTTCGTCAAATGCTTGAAATTCTTGGTGAAACTCCATTGCCAAAGTACATTAAAAGAAAACCGGAACCAGAAGATAAAGAGCGCTACCAAACGGTTTATGCAAAGCATGAAGGGGCCGTTGCTGCCCCAACTGCCGGATTGCATTTTAGTATTGAACTAATCAAACGCCTTGAAATAAAAGGGATACGTTTCGCTGAAGCTACACTTCACACGGGGCTGGGTACATTCAGACCAATCGAAGTGGAAGATCTTAGCAAACACAAAATGGATGCTGAATATTACAAGATTGATGATATCGCCTGTGGCATCGTCAATAAGGCAATCAAAGGCGGTCACAGAATCTGTTCGGTTGGTACAACTACCATGCGGGCAATTGAGACTTCCTACACTGCAGAAAAAATGCTGAAACCATCTGAGGGCTGGACGAATACGTTTATTCATCCGCCATACAATTTCAACATTGCTGATTCCCTTATTACCAATTTCCATCTTCCAAAAACGAGCTTGCTCATTATGGTTTGTGCATTTGCAGGTTACGATTTAGCAATGGAAGCGTACAAAAAAGCAATCAAAGACAAATACCGTTTCTTCAGTTACGGAGACGCGATGCTTGTAGTGTAACTATAAGTGTTTTTGCATATGATATACCGGAAACTGCGCAATGCTGTTTCCGGTTTTTTTATGGAAATAGGAATTGAATTCTTTGATCGCAAACGTGTAGATTTATGTTGAAACAAACCAGCAGGATGCAATTCACTTCAGCTCTCCCAAAACTTTTTTTACCAGTTATCCGAACTTCCTTGAGTCAAATTTTTAGATATCCAAAATCAATGTTGGTGATGATTGTTTTTACATTGATCGGTGGGCTGACTCCGCGAGATTCAAATGCACAACAAGTGATTTCATTGTATGCAGATAGTATTCCAAATTCGAGACCGACGCCGGATGAAGAGTACATTGACACAACGCGCAACGTTCTCATAATACACAAGATCAGTCGGCCAACCTTAACTATATTTTTACCCGATAAAAAAAATGCAACGGGTGCCGGCGTAATCATTTGCCCGGGTGGTGGATATTGGATTGCGGCTGCTGGTCATGAGGGAATTGATGTCGCGAAAAAATTTGCAGAGATGGGCATCGCCGCTTTTGTATTAAAATACAGGATACCCAATGATCAAACAATGGTGAACAAAGAAATTGGACCATTGCAGGATGCGCAACGTGCAATTCAGTTGGTGCGTCAAAATGCAAAAAAATGGAATGTCGGTAAAGGGAAGTTGGGAATCATGGGTTTTTCGGCTGGTGGACATGTAGCATCAACTGCGGGTACCCATTTCGGTAAGTCGTATCTCAAATCCGCGAAAAATATAAATCTCCGGCCAGATTTTATGGTTCTTATTTATCCCGTTATAACCTTCGATGACAGTGTTGGGCATCGTGGTTCGCGTGATCAGCTTATTGGCAAAACGCCGTCTCGTGAAAAAATAATAGAGTATAGCAACGAAAAACAAATTACTTCGAAAACGCCTCCTACTTTCCTGGTGCATGCTAAAGATGATCCTGTTCTTGTTGAGAATTCGTTATGGTTTGGGAATGAACTAAAGAAAAATGGCATTCGCCATGAACTTCTATTGTTTGAAAAAGGTGGACACGGTTACGGGATGTATAATCATACAACAACGGTGCAATGGATGGACGTTCTACAAGTGTGGATGCGCAGAATGAAGTTTATTAAGTAGTTAAAAAAAGCGATGCTCAATTGATGAAGCTTTTTCTATTGACGAATTTAGATTGATCGTTAAGCTCCCTGTTTTTCATTATGGAACACCAGGTAATGCAAAAAAACAACAACCCAAGTGATGTCCAATGGGTAAAAAACCTTTTGAGAGAATGAAAATCGTTAAAGAACACCGCTTTGCACCATGGGAAAATGATACTTCAATGGTTTGCTCCGGGTAGCTGCCCGGTAGCTTCCTGCGGGGCCCTCCCCTCCCCCTCCTTCCAACCAACTCATTTGCCCATCTGCATAGTCTATCCTTTCATTTTTGCAACCTTTTATAAAATCACAAAAATTACCCTCACATCAAATGTTGCATCTTACTTAGCCTGATTACCTATAGCAGTCGGAATTCCGCGGTACCCGGTTTGGAAAATTGAATTGTAAATATCAATGCTAAACGACTTACACCAATGGGAAGAAATAGAAATTTTGCGAGAAAAAAACAACGCATACTTCGCGCGTTAACCTTTGTAGAATGTTCGTCGGACCTAGTCTCCTTTCTCCGGATTTGCATGATATGCTCATCATTTACATACTACAAAACAATTGCATCAAAAGAAGAATTCCTATCGGGTAGAGAATCGTTGTTCCTTATTCATACAAACAAAAAACTAAGAGTTGCAGGAACATCGTTTAATCAACTCGTCGCCATACCCACATAAAAAAAGGCTGTCTCAATTTTGAAACAGCCTCCCAATGCTTACGCATATTATTATTCAGTTTTTTTCTTCGAGATATTCCCTGCGACTCCGATCCCAAACCAGAAATGATAATTTGTAGTTTCTGTAATTGGTACTCTGTATTGAGCATTAACCAACAAATATGCTTCATTAAATAAGTTCAGCTGTATTCCCGCACCAACTGGAACAAATGCGCCCATATAACTTTTATAATAAGAAGCACCCATACCAATTTGCAGGTACGGACTGATTACTGCCCGATTTGAAATTAGCTTGCCCCGTATTGATACGTCTCCTTCGATCAATAGATAGTCACGCCCCGGAGCGGGCTTTTTCTGAAACGGATAGTCAACAAATGATCCTGCCAACGTTGTTGTTAAATCAAATGTCTTCGTGATTCCATTAATGTAGTTAAGTGCAAGGCCGGGAGACATGTCTTTGATTTTTCCAAACTCGCGATTCTTCAAAACGACTCCCAGTGGATTGTTTCGAATAGCAGTTGCAGATTTGAAATCGTTGAAGAAAAAGTGGACTCCAAATGTAGATTTTTGAATCCCATCATCTTCGGTTTGACTAATCGCTACCACCCGGATCAGGAGTAGGAATGCCAGAAGCCCGGTAACTTTTCTCATATACCAGCTAGTTTTGTTGATTGGAACAAAAATAGCGGGTACAATCTAATTGCGGAAATTATTTCTTCACCTATAACCGGGCCGTTGCAGGTCGCACACGACCCAGGTTTTCGACCTTCACTCTCGTCAGGCCCTTTCCTATATAGGCCAGTTTGCTTGCGGCAGAGCGGCTGAGATCGATCAATCGTTTGTTATTGTGATGCATCCGATCGGTAATCAAAACCACGACAGACCTTTTGTTACTTAGATTGGTAACCTTTACCCAGGAATTGAGGGGAAGGGTATTACTGGCAGCCGTTAATTTTTTTTGAGAGAATAGATCGCCATTTGCCATTTTACGACCTTCAAACTTGTTATCGTAAAAACTCGCGATTCCATATTGAAGTGACGGAGGTGAACTTTGGTTCATCACTGTCCGGATCGACTTCGCTTTGCTTTTCTGTGCCGCAACGGAAAATTGCAGTAAAGCCAACAACAGGATTGGCATGAAGAGATGTTTGTTCATAGAATTTTTATTGGATGGATTTATCAGCAAAATACCGATCGCGCAATATTTTGTCTTCCTTGTAAATATCCTCAAAAAATTTCACTTTTCCATTAGTGCCTTCACACGTAAAATATCGGATAAACACTGGCAATCGATTCCGAACCGGTAGATAATGCTTCTCTTTCCTTGATAACCAGGCTTTCAGTGAATCCGTACCAATAAAACTTGTATTTGGCTTACGGGTCACGCTGTCAACGCTTATAAGATATTGCGCCAATTTCTGCCACTCCTGAACTCGTACACAGCCGTGGCTAAGCGACCGTAACGCATTCTTAAACAAGTAGCGCTGATTCGTATCGTGAAGGTAAACGCTGTATTTATTGCTGAAATTGAATTTCAGAATACCGAGCGCATTGGCATCGCCTGATCCCTGTACAACTTTATAAGGGATACCCTTAGTGTACCTCTGCCAATTTACCGTTGCAGGATCAACAACATTACCATCCTCATCAATCAATGAATAATCGTGTTTTACGAAGTAAGCGGGGTTTTTCTTTACTCCAGGTATTACTTCTTTTGCAATGATACTTGTTGGAATTGTCCATTGCGGATAAGTAATCATATCGGTAATCCGACTTGTCAACAGCGGTGTTCTTGTATTGGGCTTTCCAACAACAACGCGTGAGATGAAAACAACAGTGTCTTGCTCGATCAACCGCATATAATAAGTAGGAATATTAACCCAGATATATCGCGCGGGCATCGTATCGGGTAGCTGTTTGTATCGATCGAGCGTAATTGCGATGCGTTTGAATTTTTCCCAGTCGGTATTATTGAGCGCCAGAACTGTATTTTCGTTCAACTTACCTGTTACTTTTAATCCTTTACTTTTTTGAAATTCGCTGATGGTTGCGCGCCAAACCGCCGTGTCAATTCTTTCTGTCGGCGACAGTAAAATATCACCTTCAAAAAAACGCAACTGCAGTTGCCTGTAAAGCGCAGCAGAGTCCTTATTGGGATAATTAATATACGTGAGCCGCTTAAAGCTCTGGATCGAGTCAAGAAAGAATTTCAATCCAATTTTAAGAGAATCGTAACCGGAATGATTCGGTTCAAGACTTTCCAATACTGAACGAACATTACGGGTCGAATTCAAATCGGATAAAACCTTTGTATAGAAACTATCGGTCAGAACTGTATCCGTTCGCAATGTCACGCTATCATAGCGAAGTCTCCCCTGCTTCAGATCCTTGCTCAACGAAAGGAATGCATCTGTGAGCACGAGGTCGGCAGTAGCCCAAAGAGGGGCATTTGTTCGGGCTAACGAATCGGAACGAAAAGTTTGCTGAAAGAAGTGCAAAGCGCGGTTGTGATAATCGATTGGAAAAAGACCGTATTCCTTTGAACGATCTACAAAAGCGATCAATGTATCGGCCAAAGCTGTCAGTGTTTCCTGGCGACTCCAGTTCGGTTTAAACCCATTGCTTGCATACATTCGCTGGACGAGCGAATCCATTTTGAGTTGCACGGTATCGTTTATGCGGCCATGCTTTTGTACCGCAAGTCGCACCGCCTCTTCAATACTTTTTACTTTTCTTTTTTCGATGCTTTCAACATGCGGAACAACGCTATTGTCGTTGTTAGTGGAGTCATCTGTGCAGCTGCTTACATAAAGCAAAATCCCCACAAAAAGGAGAAGGGAACAGAACTGACTGATACGCTGCATAGACGGGTTGGTTGGAGAGGTTGAACGTGACTTTTGTCAATTAGGGATTGACAAAATCCGTGTGCAATGATAGGCAAAAAGCAGGAGGGTTCCTAGAGCAGCGGAATATAGAATATCGAATATAGAATGTCGAATATAGAATGTCGAAAGTTACATTTTGAACTTAGTTTTTCGAAACTCAGGCGTCTAGTTGTAAATCCCTAAATACGGTTGACCGGTTTTTTAATATTGTTCTCATCAAAAATAGTTAATGCCTTTGTCGGTGTTATTTTTTTATTCCATTCTTTTTCAAAGGTTACTGGACTGCGCTTGTCTAAATGATTGTGTGGCCTGAGTTCGTTGTAGTTTGCTACGGCCCGTTTTAAACATTTTGCCAGTTGTTCAAAGGTTTTAGGATTCCAGTAAGCCAGGTATTCTTCCTTAATTGTTCTGTTGATTCTCTCTGCGTACGCATTGTCTTGTGCTGTTGTTGCCATGCTTATCTGGACGCCATGACTTTTCAAAAGTTTCGTATACCCGAGAGATCCGTATTGTCCTCCCCGGTCAGAATGGTGGATTACCGGTGCCCGGTGCTCTTTCAACGCTTGTTGGAAGGCCTGGATGTTTGCAGTGGCATGCATGGTTTTAGAAAGTGTATACCCAACAATTTTTTTACTATACACATCAATGATAAAAACAGCGTAATACACACGGTCCCCAACAGGAAGATAGGTGATGTCAGACTGCCATATTACCGATGGCGAACGCACCGTCATTCCTTTGATCTTATTAGAATAATTAACCCGCCCTGCATAGGTAGTACGGCGATAATTTGGTGGTCGTTTTAATCGGAACCCTGCTGTCATCATCAGCTCAATAAAACGGTCACGACCGATGAACGATGGTTTTAACAGGGTGTACATCTTCTCCACTCCGCAACCCGGATGTGCTTTGCGCAGCGCCATCGCTGCATCAATCAGCCCTAATAAACGGTGATCCATTGTGTTGTGTCGCCGCTGATACTGGCTGACCGCCTGTTTGGTGATGCCGATGGCGTGGTAAAGCTTGTTTAATGAATATCCTATCGTTGTCTTTTTTTGCTGGAACCGCTGGATGGCGGAGTGGAAGACTTTTTTTTAATATCAATATTTAATTCATCCTTCGCCGTTGCGATTAGCTCCTCCAGGAACTCAATCTTAATCTGCTTCTGTCCCACTGTTTGTTCTAATTCTCGAATGCGATCTTCCAACGCTTTGACTTTTGAGGTGCTGCTTTGTTTCATTTCGACTAACCGATACCCGGTCTCATTAAAGGATGAATACTTATAAATCCACCCGTAAATTAATGAACAGTGAAGACTGTACAGTCGTGAAATTTCCAACACGCTGTACTTACCTTGATCAAAAAGACGCACGATCTCTTTCTTAAATCCAATCGCATACGAACGCTTCTTACGAATCTTCTTAACTTTAGCTGACATAAAATGTGACCATTTGTGGTCAACTTATTTCAGGGACGTACACACATTCTATATTCGATATTCTACATTCTATATTCTCTATTATCCCCCATGTTTAAAAAAGCACAAAAGCACTGCGGCCTGATCCTGATGTATCATCATATCAACACACTGGAAAGTGATGAATGGCAACTGGCAGTATCAGCGAAAAATTTTGCCGAGCAACTTTCCGTACTATCCGATTTCAACGTTGTTTCAATTAACGAAATGGCCGACGCTGTGCGCGCAAAATCGGTACGGCCGAACAGTATCGCAATAAGTTTTGATGATGGTTACGAGGATAACTACAGCAATGCAGCTTCTTTGCTGGCAAACTACCGTTACCCGGCCAGTTTTTTTCTAACTAATTCAATTGGCAACGAACAACCACAGTATTGGTGGGATGAACTCGAGCGTATCCTTTTGCTCAGTAAGCATATTCCTGAAATCCTGGAGCTGAATGTTCGGTCGGTGCGTTACCGCTGGAATTTATCCGGCAATTGGACTGAGATAATAAGCCCGGCATCGCTGTCGGAATTAGCCGGATGGTTACGTTGGAAAGTTCCGCCTTCTACCCGACACGCACTCTTTGTGTATATATCTGAGTGGATGAAGAGCCTGACCTATGAAGAACAACAATCAGTAATAGAACAACTGAAACTTCAATGTAATGATAAAGGGGAACGGTCCGATGCTTTTAAATGTATTAGCAGCGCAAACCTGGATAGTCTGCGCCAAATTTCCCAATTTGAAATTGGAGGACATACTGCAACCCACATTGCCCTGACCAATTTTAGCAACGCAATAAAATCCCAATCGATCCATTCGAATAAAGTTTTCCTGGAAAGTATCCTTTATCAACCAGTCACCGGTTTTGCATACCCGCATGGTTCTTATGATAAGGATTCAATTGACATACTGCAACAAATGGGTTTTCGATATGGGTGCACAACACAAGAGGCCGTGGTGACGACGGAGGCCGATCCGTATAAATTGCCGCGGTTTCATGCAAAAGACTGGAATGGCCGACAGTTCCATCAGCATATTGAAGAGTGGATGGGAAAGTGATTTTTCGCTTTTTTTATTTTAGTTTGTTATCTTGCACGCCTCTACAAAGCACACTCTAAATCCAACACCTCCGAATCTGCCTTCCATCCTAAAGTAGCACACACACATAGTTTTATTGAATTCAAAAGTTGAGGCTTTGAATGAAAGAATTCCACGCGAGGCTCCAGCTATCGCAAGAAGGGTAGACCCTAATGGCCCCTTATGGTCCGTAATGATTACAACTTATAATTGTTTTCCTTTTTTGGGAGAAGCAATTGCTAGTGTATTGCAGCAAGACCCCGGTGCTGATGTGATGGAGATTGAAGTCGTAGATGACGGCAGTACTGATGGCGATGTAAAAGCGCAAGTTGAAAAAATCGGAAAGGGTCGCGT
>JACMLR010000321.1 GCA_014379515.1 Chitinophagaceae bacterium | reverse complement strand
TGGTTATCGAGACAAAATCCGGCTATAATATCGACGCGAGCCAGGAATTGAAAGTCCATGTAACGGCTCCAGCTTTCAAAGAAATCGAAGCTAGCGGCGCATGCAATATCATTAGCGAAGCGAAAATCAATAATGCCGGACCCATTGCACTTCGGGTTAGCGGTGCCGGCGAAATCAAAATGGATCTGAGCGCTCCACGGGTTGATGCTGACCTGAGTGGCGCAGGCAATGTTTCAATCAATGGAGAAACGAAAGAATTTAACCTTGGTTTGAGTGGCGCGGGGGAAGCAAAATGTTACAATTTAAAAAGTGAGACGACGCGCGTTGATATCTCTGGCGCGGGAACCGCAGAGGTTTTTGCAAGCGTGGCATTAACCGGCAGTATCAGTGGGGCTGGAACTATTAATTATAAAGGTGGCGGAAGCTCTAATGTATCCACGAGCGGAGCTGCCAGTGTGAACAAAGCAGATTAAAAAATTCGGCATGATATTCAAAGGCGGCAGATATACTGCTGCCTTTTTTTTATAGATTGACCATTCGCACCCGGATCCAGGTATCTTTATTTCTTCCCTTATCGTCTGTACAGGAAATTTTTACCGGACCTTCTGTTGGAACGAAAAACTGTTTGCTGCCCACTGCTGCAGTTTTATAGAATTCGTTATTGACGTACCAATAAATCTTTCCAACGTCATTGCCCGCATTACAACTTAATAGTATGGGCTCGGGATTTTTTTTACTGATGAGATATTCAGTACCGCTTTTCGGGGAAGTGATTACGGGTCCGCCATCTTTAAACACGCGTTCGCAAGAAGTATTGTGAATCGGAATTTTTTGATAGGCGATATGGTGATCATCGTAATAATGCTGCATGTCCGGCGTAATCTTCTTCATCCATTTCTTTTTATAACCGGTGCCCGGAACGCAAACTTTGCAGTAAGTAATTTTCTCATCTGGGGAAAGTAAAATCTCTTCCATATTATCGCAGTGACGGGTTGATGAGATTAACGGAATAAAATAGTCCGTGGTGATGCCTTCGCATTGATCAACAGGAAGCATTCCTGTTTCTGAGCAAACTTTTCGAATATCGCAATCGCTTGGTTGAGTAAACCATTCTTCGTCACTATCGTAATCGATGCTATTGAAAAGCTTGAAAAGTAATGGCGTAGCAATGGTGGCCCCACTTAATTCAGCAACCCCTTCACCCGAAAAATTACCTACCCAAATACCGATCGTGAAATTTTTATTGTAGCCAATGCTCCAGGCATCGCGGCGTCCATAAGAGGTGCCCGTTTTCCAGGCAATCTTGGGCATGCGTTCAGTACTTTGCCAGTTGAGAGGGAAATCCGGACGATTTACTTTCGATAGCGTTTCATTGATCATGTAAGTTGCTGCAGGACTGAGAATGCGGGTTGCTCGTTTACCGTTGCTGTCGGATTTTAAAATTGTTGGTTTGGAGAACAGACCATCATTGGCGAAGACGCTATACATACCTGTCAACTGTTCGAGTGTTGCGCCACATCCGCCAAGAATCATTGATAAACCTAATTTCTTTTGATCTTTTCTCACCTGCGTGAAATCACAATCAGAAAGCGTTTGAACAAATTTAT
>JACMLR010000320.1 GCA_014379515.1 Chitinophagaceae bacterium | reverse complement strand
ATCCATCCACCCGGAAACTTGCACCGAGTAAATAGCGATCCATGAATTTATAGTTCGCTTTCGCAAAATATGAAAGGAAAGAAAAATTTGTCTCGGTTGAACTACCACCCTGGATAATTGCAGCACTGGCAATCTTTACAAAACGATCGCTAGGGAAACCAATACCAGTGGATGAAACACCAGTTGTTTTACCAACCTGATATTCCGTACCTACTAATGCATCGAACGTATGATTATCGTTGAAGCTTTTACGGTAGTTTAATGTGTTCGTTGCGGTCAACACGGTTGCAGTAACCTGGCTATTAAATGCCTGACCTGATGGGCCACCATCAAGCGTTTCTTTTCCAAGAAATTGATCTTCCTGGAGATTATTCCAGTCAACACCAACCTGGCTTCTGAAGAAAAGGTCTGGTGTCAGTGTTACTTCAGCAAATGCACTGCTTATTGAACGATATGTTGTAGAAACATCCGTTGCAGCTGTTTGGTCGATAATATTGTTGTAGTAAAGCGTGGCTGGGTTCGGCTTTCCTTCTGGAGTAAGGAAAGGATGTAATGGCGGTAATGCATTCAACTGGAGTGGATTGGTAAATGCGTTATCGCTTGGCACGCGATAGTTGCGGCTTTTTGCAATCGACAGGTTAAGACCAACTTTCAACCTTGAGATTACTTGATGATCAAGATTTACACGAAGATTACCCCTATCAAGTCGGTTGCCAAGGATGATACCTTTTTGATCGTTCCATGAACCACTGATAAGAAACTTTGTTTTAGCATCCCCACCGTTGATTGAGACAGTGTATTGAGAAATGCTACCATCCTGGAAAGCGGCGCCAGCCCAATCAGTATCGGCTGTTCCATCCCAGTCAGTTGTTCCTGTTTCGAATTCAAATTCTTCAGCCGGATCCCATCCTGCGTTTTCTGCAGCTACGCCAAAAAGCTCTTTATACTGATCCCGATTAAGGAATTTTTGTTTCTTAGTTGGTTTGCTCCAACCTGTAAAGTATCCAAGATTCACCCTTGTTTTACCAACTTTACCAGACTTTGTTGTGATCAACAACACACCGTTTGATGCACGTGCACCATAAATAGCGGAAGACGCGGCATCTTTCAATACTTCAATTGACTCAATGTCGTCCGGGTTAAGCGTTGCAAGCGGGTTATCGTTTTCAGTTGCACTTCCTAAAGCTTGTGATACAACGGGAACTCCATCGATTACAATGAAAGGTTGCTGATTAGCAGAAATTGACGAAATACCGCGAACACGGATATTTAGTCCCTGTCCGAGTTTACCACTTCCCTGGTTGATAAATACACCAGCTGCACGGCCCTGGAGAGCAGACTCGAAAGACGGCAGCGGAAGATTCTGGAAATCCTTCGCGGTTACTCGCGCGATTGAGGAAGTAACCTCCCTTTTAATTCTTGTTCCATAACCAACTACAACAACCTCAGACAATGATCTGTCTGCGGCGTCCAGCGTTACATTCATCAGATTGTTGATGGGAACTTCTACCTCTTTGTATCCAACGTAGGAGAATACGAGTGTAGTAGCATTAGAAGAAACAGATAATTTGAAACTTCCATCAGTGAGAGAAACGGTATTATTAGTGCCGTTCTTTTGTTTGATCGTAACTCCTGGAAGCGGAGTACCATCCTTTGCATCCGTAATTTTGCCGGTGACTTCCCTGTTTTGCGCCCAGGCAGCCTGGGAACAGAACAAAAGCAGTGCAGCGCATAATCCATACATGTTTTTCATGCGTTGGTAGATTTGGTTATTGAATAGTAGTCAGTGCTAATCAAAAAGACAGTTTGCATTGCAAAAATGCTGCTAAAAAGACTTTATATAATACAAACGACGTTAAGTATAGGTTGAATGGCAATATTCTGGTGATAAACGACCGACACTCGTTCTGACCGCAGTTCCAAATAAGTATAAATTTATATATCTCTGTGAAATAAAAGCGCAAACGCGTAGAAATTTACACTTAATTCGACAACGTCCGGCAAGCCATCATTATTTTACAGCGGGAATTAAAACAGGAATTAAAAACCAACTGAACAGTGCAATGAGGATGATTGCCACAATATTCATTACAAATCCAGTCTTTACCATTTGATTGAGTTTGATATGTCCACTTGCAAAGGCAATCGCGTTGGGTGGTGTTCCCATCGGCATCATGCTTGCGCAATTGGCGCCAAGCGTCATTGGAATACCAAGCAAGAGAGGGTTGATCCCCATCGCATCTGCGATCCCTCCAATGACCGGAGCAAACACGATTACCTGGGCGATATTGCTCATTACTTCACTCACAAACATCGAAACACAGGCGATCATTAAAATAAGAAGGAATCCGCCCGTACCTGAAAAATCTGCGATCAATTTGCCCAGTTGCTGAATAAGACCTGCTTTTTCAAGTGCAGCAGCCAGGGCGATTCCACCCCCGAAAAGTAACAAGATCCCCCACGCCATCCTTGATGTATCCCCCCATTCGAGAATTTTTGATGATCGCTTTTCGTTTTTTTCGCCCGAAGGGCAAATAAATAAAGCAAGCGCACCAAGCAATGCGATGATCGTATCGTCGAGCTTTACGTTCCCAAAAGCACGTACCAGTGCATCGATTTCAAGTATATTATTGATAAGGTCCTTTGTGATCCATAATCCTGCCGTGAAGAGAAATATAATGAGCACTCGTTTTTCGGCACCGGAGAGCGGACCCATTTCCTGCAGCTCTTTTCGAATATGCGCCTTCGTTGCAGGATCCGATGACAACCGGTTTGGGTATAACAGTTTCGTCATTACGAAGTATAATGCCAACAACAAAATCAACGCGAGCGGACCGCAGATAATGAACCAGTCTATAAACTGCACTGTGTAATTGTATTTTTCCTGGATATATCCAACGAATGCAACATTCGGAGGTGTTCCGATAATTGTGGCAATCCCACCGAAATTTGATGCATACGCAATCGCAAGCATAATTGTCAAAGCAAAATTTCCAAGGTGTGCATCACCTTTATGATTTTCGCGCACAACAAGAATTACTGAGGCGGCAATCGGGTACATCATCATTGTTGTGGCAGTATTGCTTAACCACATACTGATAAAACCTGTTGCGAGAATAAACCCAAGAACGATACGGTTCCCGCTTGTTCCGGTAATATTCACGATTGTTAATGCAATTCGTTTATGAAGATGCCATTTTTCAATTGCGAGACCAAGCATAAAACCACCCATAAAAAGAAAGATCACCGAATCGCCGTAGCCAGTGGCGACTTCTTTTATCGATGATACGCCCATTAGCGGAAATAAAATTAAGGGTACGAGTGCAACTGCAGGCATTGGAAAAGCTTCGGCTACCCACCAGGTAATCATTAGTGCGGCAATAGCCAATACCTTTGTTGCTGTACCACTCAAATGAAGAGGATTTACCAAAAGCATTATGAAGAATAATGCGACACCTAAAAGAATAGCGAACCAGTCGCGCGTTCCTTTACTCACTGCAATCACTTGAATTAGTTTTGGTTTTATTTTTTCTGCCTGCTAACATAAGGATTATTCCTCAGTATAAATCGGTATGGGAGATGCGCATCATTGCCCGCATAGTCAACACCAATCCGCTTTGTTGCTTCAATGTCGGAAGGAGATAGTTGAAAATCGTCTTTCGCAATAAATAACTCGTCTGAGAGAAGACTTAACGTCGAATGATGCGTGAATATGCCGAGTGCTTTTGCAACATTGCCTGGCCCGCGCGTAAGCGTATAGTCTACTTTTGATTTTCCTGTGCGCTGTAACATGACATCGATTCCAATTATTGGTTCAAGTGCACGAATGAGTATGGCATGTGGTGTGTCTTTTTGATTTGTTACGACATTGAACATCTGATGCAGTCCGTAACAAAGATATACGTAAGTAGTTCCGCCTTCTCCGTACATAGTTTCTGTTCTGGCAGTTCTTCTCCCATTCCATGCATGTGATGCACGATCATTAACGCCTGCATACGCCTCTGTTTCTACGATGCGTCCATTTGTTTCGATACCATCAAATCTCGAAACAAGAATTTTTCCGATCAATTCTTTTGCAATCAGAACAACATCTTCACGATTATAAAAATCAATCCGCAGTTTCTCAAATGTTTGCACAACAGGAATATTTGTTAAGTTTGAGTGTTCCGACCTCTTTGGCAGCAAATAAAACTAAAAATATATAAACGACTTAGTTTGCTTAAAGAAATTGTCATAGCCTTTCAATCCTTTTTCCGGGCTCATCAGTTCATCAGCAAACACAAACTGTGGAAGTGGATCCTTATCCCTGGAATCCTTTATCTAATCCTGTTTTGTATCAGTATCTATTTCTTCAGTAAAAGCGCCACCGCAGTAATAGATTACCTGATGATCAAAACAGGTTTGCAAAACTGGGTCCATAAAATTCAAAGCAGCCTGCTCGGCTTCCTGTTTACTTTCGCCGGCATTGTTCTTTGGCTCATCCTGATGCTCTTCTACTTTTCACTGTTCAAATATCTTTTCCTCATCATTGGTTCGCCCCTCTTCGCTTATCTAAGCGAAAGAACGGAAGCAATACTCGACGGGAAAGAATTTTTATTCAGCTGGAAGCAGCTGTGGAAAGATGTAATTCGTGGCGTGCGGCTTGCCATACGAAATACGCTTTGGCAGACGGTCTACGTATTATCGTTGCTCCTGCTTTCCCTTGTACCCGTTATTGGATGGATTACGCCCGTTATAATTTTAATGGTTGAGTGTTACTTTTATGGCTTTTCAATGCTTGATTATAGTTGCGAGCGGCACAAATTGTCTACTTCCGAAAGCATCGAGTTTATTGGTAAACACAAGGGGCTCGCCATCGGCAATGGTATCGTGTTTTACCTCATGCATCTCGTTCCTCTTTTCGGGTGGATCCTGGCTCCCGCGTATGCAGTAGTTGCCGCAACGATCAGTCTCTATCATCAAAACGATTCGAAGGTGTAAATTGCGTTCGTTCCAGTCCTGATTATTTTTTCTTCATTCAAATTACGCTACTATTTTGTCAACAGTCTACCTGATACCATCGCTACTCGAAGAATCAGCATTTGATTCTCTGACTCCCTCGATCTTAACTGCAATAAAACAATGCAAAGCCTTTTTTGTGGAAGATGAACGCACTGCCCGCCGGTTCCTGAAATCTATTTGGAAAGAAATGGTAATCGACGACTATGAGTGGTTTCTTGCTGATAAAACATCCTTAAAGGCAAATCAAACTCCGGTTGCTTTTCGCGATAAATTAAAAAAGGGAATAGATGTTGGTATTATCAGCGAAGCGGGTTGCCCGGGAGTTGCAGATCCAGGACAGACATTAATAGCAATTGCACATCAGCAAAAAGCAAAAGTCAAACCGATTGTCGGACCCAGCTCAATCTTACTTGCATTGATGGCAAGCGGAATGAATGGCCAACGCTTCAACTTTTTCGGATACCTGGCAATCGATAATGGACAACGAGTAAAAGATCTACGGGAGATTGAATCAGAATCAGCCAAAAAAGATTGCACCCAGATTTTTATGGAAACTCCGTATCGAAACATGCAGTTGTTGGAAACAGTAATGAAAACTTGCAGGTCAACAACCAAATTGTGCATCGCTTCTAATCTTACAGGCCCCGACGAATTCATTCTAACGCAAACAATCGAGGAGTGGAAAAAGAACCTTCCGAATTTGCATAAAAGACCGACGATGTTTGTGCTGCAGGCGGAGGGAGTTTAGAGTAGAATATAGAATATCGAATGTAGAATAGAGAATGAGAGTGGTTTCAATTCTACATTCTATATTCGACATTCTTTATTCTCATTTTCCCTCCACCTTAGTTACCGAAATCACACTATCCACAATATACTTACTCATTCCACGCCATGGCAGGGCACCGAGGTATTCCTTATAGCGAAGTTCAAGAATAGATCCGCTGTTTGACATGAGAACACGGGCAACGTTTTCATCTACCACTGAAAATTCAAATTCATTTGATTGAATACTGCCCGGTACTTTTGATTTGTAACCGGTTTGAATCAGTCGTCCTTCATACGTTTTCCATACATACCCTTTCTTCACGAAAAGATTCAACTCTCCTGCTTTACTTCCCTCGCCAAAAACAAAATTGTATCTAAAAAATAAAAATATCAATCCTGAAATGACGATGATCAGGCCAAATACCAATAAGAATTTTTTCATGCTAACCCGTTATATTTTGAAAGCAAGCCTTCAGCTTATAAACCGTATTTATCAACCAGGTAAATTAATGCTGCCATATTCACCGCACCTAATTCAAGTTCACGTTTGTTAACCGCTTCAAATATATCAGTGCGTGCATGGTGAATATCAAAATATCGCTGCGAATCCGGTTGCAATCCGGCCAACGGTGTATTAAATGTTCGCGCAAGCGGACCGATATCAGCGCCACCTCCACCGGCTGTTAATTCAAAAACACCATATGGTTTGAATAAATCGCTCCATTGCTGAACTTTTACCAATTGTTCGGGCTTCATAGTGAAACCAAAACCACGTGGAGTGAATCCACCGGCATCACTTTCCAATGCAAAATAATGCGTTTCCCCTTTTGCTTTTGCTTCTTCTGCATATTTGTTTCCACCTCTTAACCCGTTTTCTTCATTTGCAAATAGTACAACCCGCAATGTCCGTTTTGGTTTGTACCCAATTGCTTTAAGTGCGCGCAAGATTTCTATTGAATGTACGCATCCAGCTCCATCATCATGCGCTCCTTCTGCAGGATCCCATGAATCAAGGTGTCCGCCAACAGTAATAATTTGCTCTGGAAACTCTGAACCAATTAATTCACCAATTACATTGTGTCCCTTTACATCGGGAAGCATTTGTGAATTTGTCTTCAGAAAAACAGTTAATGCTTTATTTCGTCCAAGTGATTCAGCGAGTTTGTCAGCATCTTTTAATCCAACCGCAACGGCCGGAATTTTTGCGTAATTCGAATCATAATTCATCCCGCCGGTGTGTGGGTTGTTGTCGGCAGCATGAGTCATTGACCTAACGATTACGGCTACCGCGCCATATTTCGCAGCACGACTCGGACCTTGTCCGCGATATTTCGACGCATCACCATAAGCCTGAAAGGTTTTTACAAATCGTTTGTTGAATTTATAGTTGTAGAAAACGATCTTTCCCTTGATCTCATCTTTTCGTTTTTCAAGCTCATCAAAATCGTTGATCAACACAACCTGCGCAGTTACACCTTTTGCAGAGGAACCAAGCGAATTGCCAAGCGCAAGAACGTCGAGGTTTGTTTTGACACCCGCAACCGTGAAGTAGCATTCTTCTTTAGCACCGCGGACCCAATGCGGCACCATACATTCCTGTAACCAAACTTTATCTGCACCAGCTTCTTTCAGCGTCTTCACGCCCCAGGCTTCAGCTTTCAGCATTTGCGGTGAGCCCGCCACCCTGCCGCCCACTGTTTTACAAAGCACCCGTAAATTTTCATAGGCCTTTCCGTTATCCAGAATTTCATCCGCAATCCTCCGAATCATCAATGAATCATTTTGTTGAGCCGTGGCATTAGCCGCAAAAAGAAAGAAGAGGCTGACAAACAATTTGCCCATAATGGTTGTTAATTTTCGCTAAAGTTATGGATTTGAGGGTACGGTTTCACAAACGGCAAATCTTCAAAACAAAATTCTACTAACTTCGCTCCCTCAATTTTAATGGCTTATGAGAATTGGCATTGTTTGTTATCCAACGTTTGGCGGTAGCGGCGTTCTTGCAACAGAATTAGGAAAGGCATTGGCAGATAAGGGTCACCAGGTTCACTTCATCACTTACCAACAACCCGTTCGTTTAGGTGAATTCAATGCAAACATTTTTTATCATGAAGTTTTAGTTCCAACATACCCGTTATTCGATTACCCACCATATGAAACGGCATTAGCAAGTACAATGGTGAACGTTATCGTCAATAACAACCTCGATCTTCTTCATGTACACTACGCAATTCCACATGCGTCTGCCGCATACATGGCAAAAAAAATTGTTGAGAAACAAGGGAAAAATATTCCGGTTATAACCACATTACATGGTACCGACATCACATTGGTTGGGAAAGATGCGACCTTCGCACCGGTTGTTGCTTTCTCAATAAACGAAAGCGATGCAATCACTGCTGTATCTGATAACTTGCGTGATGAGACCCATCGAAATTTCAAAATTGAAAAAGAGATCCAGGTAATCAAAAACTTCGTGGATGTAAAGCGATTCAAACGCAAACCGTTCGATGCATTCCGCAAAGTGATTGCACCGAACGGTGAAAAAATCGTTCTTCACGCATCTAATTTCAGAAAGATAAAACGTGTTGGAGATGTCGTTAAGATATTCGCGAACATCGTAAAAACGGTTCCAAGCAAATTATTGTTTGTTGGAGATGGTCCTGAACGCCAGCTCGCTGAAAGCATGAGCCGCGAACTTGATTTGTGTGATCACATGAGATTCGTTGGCCGCCAGGAACAGATGGAAGATATCCTCGCAATTGCTGATTTATTTCTCCTCACGTCGGAATATGAAAGCTTTGGACTTGCCGCATTGGAAGCGATGGCAGCAGGCGTGCCTGTTGTTTCTACAGATGCAGGTGGTTTACCAGAAATTAATATTCATGGAAAAACAGGTTATCTCGGTCATATCGGTGATGTTGAAACGATGAGCAGTCAGGCAATTTCAATATTGTCGGATGAAACGAAATTGAAATTATTCAAGCATAATGCAGAACAACAAGCGATGTTGTTTGATATCAGCACAGTTATCCCTCAATACGAAGCACTTTATAACCGCTTCCTTCCTACGTCTTGATGATGAGCAGTAGCCTTAAACGTTGTTCTCTCAGAACGCATGCTGCCAATTCATTAATTGGCGCAGATCGAAATTTTTTCAAGAGTGTCTGCCTCTTCATTTTTCGGGTTCTGTTTTCAAAACAGCAATATCTTCGAGAGCCGGCACTGATTAACAATTTTGCTAATGAAAAGATGATGAATTCGCACATTAGCAATTCGCAATTCGCACATTCATCAATGCTTTAATCCTCACCAAATAAAAAAGAGCCGCCCGACATCGGAAACGGCCCTTCAAAAAATCTTTATTGTAAATGCGCTTTCTCTTAATTATTTCTTTTTGATCCAGGGTTGCGGATCGATATTCTGTCCTTTCTTCAGCAACAAAAATTCAACTTCCCCATTTCCTTCCGTATTACTTGCTGCCTTTCCGATGATATCGCCCATAGCAATTTTATCTTCCTTTGCCACATTGATTGAAGCAAGGTTGCTATACACCGAAAAATAATCTCCATGTTTAACGACTACGCCCCACTGCCCTTCAATCAGAAACAAATCTTTGACTTCACCCTCATAAATCGATCGTACTTCTGCATCCCTGGCACCTACTAATGTTAATCCCGGGTTATTACCAACAATATCACCCATTCCAACCCTGTAGGGACCAAATGCAGTTTTAATATTTGCCTCGTCAACGGGCCATGCGAAACTTCCCTTATTTCGGCTGAAAGCATCTAATGCAATAACCTTCACTGCTTTTTTGTAAGGTAGTTTTGCAGTTCTACTCTTCGAAGACGTTTTTTTCTTTGTCGTGCTTTTTTTTGCACTGGTCTTTTTTGAAGAAGATTTCTTAACTACTTTCTTTTTTACTGTTGCCTTTTTGGTTATCGCAGTTTTCTTTTTCGCACCACCTGTTTTCACAGGGTCAAACTCAGCAAAAGACCCGACAGAAATCAGGCAAAACGCTAAACAGGTAAAGAGGCATCTCAGCATTATTTTCAATTAAAAGTGAATAAAATGGGATAAGTAAGTGTATAACGCCGACTAACTTGAAATAAGTATTGGTTAGACGCGGAAAATACTGCCTGTAGGTGTTAAACTATTCGAAACGTTTATTGCGGGGATGCGAATTGGGCAGTAACTAGTTGACCTTTAGGAAGTTGTCCAAAGTATTTTGTCACAAAACCGTGAAAATATTCAAGCAATGATCTATTTTCTTTTGATCCAGATTTCGGGATTGATGTTCCGGCTTTCTTGCATTAGTACGAATTCAATTTCACCGTTCCCATCGTCATTTGCAGAAGCACGTCCGATGACCTGGCCAGCATTCACTTTCTGACCTTTGCTTACTGCGGAAGATGAGAGGCCTCCGTATGCAGTAAAATATTTACCATGTTTCAAGAGAACTGTTGATGATCCATCGACATCAAAAATGGAACTTACCTCGCCCTCAAAAATAGCTTTTACAGCTGCTCCTACTTCGGTTTCCAACGTTAATCCGGGATTATTCCCTTTGATAGTCGTTCCTTCTATTGAATAAACGCCGAAATGAATTTTGATGTTTCCTTTTTCAATTGGCCATGGTAAGCGACCCCGATTTTTTTCAAAATCCGCAGAGATAATTGCTCCTTCCGGCGTTGCATCGAGCAAGCTCTTTGGCCTAACAGGCTTTGCTGCAGTTTCTTTTGTGTTACCGCTGGATGCTGTCTTTGGTGCAGTCGCTTCAACCTTTTTCGCGGCTGCAACAGCTGCTGCTTTCGCTTTTTCTAATTCACGGCGAACAGCCGCAGCGATACCGTTTTTAAGTTTTAAATCCGCTTTCGCTTTTGTGGTGATTTCTTTATTCAATTCCTTTTCACGTGCTTTCAATTTTCCAACGACATCATCTTTTTCCTTTCTTTCATCAACCAATACCAATTTTTCCTTCTCCTGCTTCTGTAGCACTTCGTCCTTTTCTTTGCGGCTAATTTCCAGGCCCGCTATTTTTTGCTGAAGCGATTGTTGTGAGTTGCGAATGTTTTCAGCTTGTTGCTGACGATAATTTCTATAAACTTTGAGGTACTCCACTCGCTTTATAGCATCATTGAAACTCGCTGCTGAAAAAACAAAGTTTAAGAAGTCGTAATTACTCCGGTTCTTATAAGCATACACCACACTCTTTTCGTACTGAGCTTTTAGTGTATCAAGTTCTTTCTTTAGATGAACGATTTCAGTGCGGGACTGCACGATGTTATTTTGGATCGCATTGATCTGGCCACCGATATTGTTGATCGCCTGCTCCCTGAGACGAATTTTCTTTTGGACAAGTGCTAACTGGGTAAGGCTGGCTTTTTTGTTTTTGCGGGTAGATTCAAGAGATCGTTTAAGGTCATTGATCTCCCGTTGAATGTCTGCCTGTTGCTTGCGGAGGTCCTCACTTGTTTGACCAAGTAATGAGCAGCAAAGAAAACAACTGAAAATAACCGAAAGAAAAGCTTTCAACATAAAGAGGCTTTTAATATATACGAAGGAGGATGCTCTCGAAACGAAAGTTCCATAAAATAAGTATAACGATTATTCCCGCTTATAATTTTTCGGAATGGAAAAAGGAAAGTTTAATTCTTCGTTAAACTCGTATTGCTTGTAGCGAAGCTCAATATCCAGCTTTGAGCGCTCGCTCACCGTAATTTTTCTAAAGGCTGAAAAATTCAAATTACCCTTCCTTTCATAATCGCCATAAATAACCTGGCAGGTTCGAGCCCGACTCACGTCGACATCATCCAGTTTGCTATTCTGCAATGCGTAATTTTCGCTGCTAACTGTTAGTAAATGTTTGAAAACCGAACCGATACTAATAAGTGAAATGCGATCCTCTTCCTTCTTATAAGCGTGAATCGCACTATCCAGGTAAACAGGATTTCCAATAATGATATTTTGCAGTTCTTTAAAAGTGAATGGCACACGTGCAACTTCCTGCAAATATTCAACTGATCGCAATTGAATTACTTTGTCCAATTTGTTCAGGATTTTAACACTGTCCGGAGTGATGATCGCCCGAAACGCTTCGATACCCAGGAGGGCATTTATTGAGATCCAAAGAATGCTGTCTTTCTTTAACCTGATGAAAGCGTTGAAATCATTTTTCTTGCCGTTCTTATCTTCGAAATCAACTTTTATTTTAGCTGAAAAAGTTTGAAAATCGATCCGGTTTTTGTCAATCTCCTGGTACACCTGGTTAATGTACTTCATACTATCGGCATGGGCGATGGATGGATCGATACCAGACTCGATCTTAACAGTGTCTTTTTTTGATGTGATTACAGTTTGAATTTTTTTAGTGGTTCGGCAACTGATGGCAATTGAAATAATAAGTATCGTTGTAATTATCCGCATCATTGACTTCATAATTTATTTTTTTCCTGTGTGACCGAATCCACCGTCGTTACGAGAGGTGACGGAAATTTTCTCGACGCTTTCCCAAATTGCTTTTTCGGTTTTTGCTATTACAATCTGAGCAATGCGATCGCCATGATGAATTTCCTGGACGATTCCAGACAGGTTGATTAAAATGACTTTCAACTCGCCACGATAGTCCGAATCAACAGTTCCGGGTGAATTGAGGCAAGTTATCCCCTGCTTTAGCGCAAGTCCACTTCTTGGCCTGATCTGCGCCTCGTATCCGCCTGGCAATTCCATGTATATCCCTGTCGGTACCAAAAAACGTTCCATCGGTTGTAAAATGATCGTGGTCTCCAGGTTTGCCCTCAAATCCATACCAGCTGAACCTTCCGTTGCGTATTCAGGTAATTGATTATCTGATTTATTGATGATGGGAATCCTGACAGTTGACATGCCGCAAAGTTATGGCTTCGCTATGCATATATTAGCCGCAATGTGCTCTAATTAATTCGTCCGTTGCAACAACACAGAAGCGTATGCAACTAATCCTTCTTCTCTTCCAATGAAGCCCATTCGTTCTGCAGTGGTGGCTTTAATTGAAATATCCTCAACACTAACATGCAATATCTGGGCAATTGAAGCTCGCATTGCCGGCGCATGTTTCATGATTTTCGGTGCTTCCAAACAAACAGACGCATCAATATTGATGACATGGTATCCTTTTTCTTGAATAAGATGATAAGTGCGAGCAAGTAAAATTTTGCTATCAATATTTTTATAGGTGTTATCTGTATCCGGAAAATGAGTACCAATATCGCCTAGTGCTAATGCACCGAGCAGACCATCACAAATTGCGTGAAGTAAAACGTCGGCATCACTGTGCCCCACTGCACCCTTATGATGAGGAATATTTACCCCTCCGATCCATAGATCACGGCCCTCAGCTAATTGATGAAAATCGATTCCGAAACCAGTGCGATATGACATGTCGTTCCTTTAAAAAAATAAAGCGTTCCGATGGGAACGCTTCAAATATATTTCATTTGTAAGATTAATTATTGCGCCGCTGCTTCTCCATCCAGATCGAAGATCAATCCAAAACGAAGTGTATTCGATAATGGATTCCTGTTTACTCCCTGACCTGAAGGAACGAGATAGGAGAAATTAATTCCGAAAACATTGTATTTGATACCGAGACCAACTGTAAAATATTTACGGTTGCCTTTTGTTTTGTCTTCATAGAAATATCCGGCACGTGCAAAGAATTGGTCGTTGTAAGAATATTCAGCCCCTAATGAAAGAGTGAACTCTCTCATTTCTTCACCGAAACCGCCTGGCGCATCACCAAATGAACTGAACCAGCT
>JACMLR010000319.1 GCA_014379515.1 Chitinophagaceae bacterium | reverse complement strand
GAAACCGGGCTGATTTACATTAACGCCAATGAAATGGCATGGATAATGAAAATGCTTCCGCGTAAACCCGCAGTGCTAACTCCAGAGAATCACAAACAAGCAGGGGAACGATTGTTCATGCAAAACTGCATGAGTTGTCACGGAGCTCATTTCGAAGGGTCTGGTAATAATCCATCACTCAAAAACATCAAGGCTACCTCCAATCACACTGAGGTAATTGATCTTCTGAATAGTGGTCGACGATTGATGCCCGCATTCAAACAGCTATCTGAAGAAGAAAGAAATGCCATCGCCACTTTCGTATTGCAGGAAAAGTCTGAATATAATAAACCGTTTGTACCAACAACTAAAAAAATCGACAGCGTCGATATCATGCCATATAAAATTGCAGGATACACTAAGTTTTTAAGTTCGGACGGTTCGCCGGCAATCAGTCCGCCCTGGGGAACCTTAAATGCAATCGATCTTAATACGGGTGAATTTGTTTGGAAAGTACCATTGGGACAGGATCCAAAATTGACTGCTCGGGGAATTCCCGCAACTGGAACAGAAAACTATGGAGGTCCGGTGGTGACAGCGGGAGGAATTCTTTTCATCGCAGCAACAAAGGATGCAATGCTTCGGGCATTTAATAAACGCAACGGTAAACTTTTGTGGGAATACAAATTGCCTGCAGCTGCGTTTGCAACACCTTCTATCTATGAACTCAACAATAAACAATATCTCGTGATCGCTTGTGGCGGGGGAAAATTGGGGAGCCGGTCCGGCGATAGTTACGTGGCCTTTGCTTTGCCGTCAAAGGATAAATGAGTTCCGCTATAATTTATAGCTTTACTGAAATTCGAAGTACTGAATTCTTCAAATAATCATATTATCCTCGCCGCTGCATGGTTGCTATACTGTGTACTTCACAGCGTACTTGCTGCTACCTCATTGAAATCGATCATTGCGAAGAATATGCAAGGATGGTTTATGAATTATCGACTTGCTTATAACATTTTTGCTGCGGTGGGGTTGATAGCAATCATCGTGTTTCAAATCTCAATGCAGTCATTTTTCCTCTTTCAACAATCGCAAATTTCTATTATTGGAGGTAGCATCATCGGAACTGCCGGATTGCTTTTGATGGGAATTTGCATTAGCAAATATTTCAAAGATTTGAGCGGCATATTCAAAGAGAAGATAAACAACGGACAATTAATTATTGCAGGAGTACATCAATGGGTGCGGCATCCACTCTACCTCGGCACATTTATTTTTCTTTGGGGTGGATGGCTAGCCTATCCGTTACTGTCATTACTGATCAGCAACATCGTTATTACTATCTATACAATAATTGGAATTAAATTCGAAGAGAAAAAATTGGTCAAGGAATTTGGCGAAAGTTATCGGTCGTATCAGCAACAGGTACCGATGATCCTGCCATTTAGAAAACCGCAATCCTGAAGTCGATTTATTTGCATGATGATTCCGCGAGGGTGCTATCAAACTAACAAATTATTTCTTGCTCTCGGGGGCAGGTACCGTAATTCCAAGCTTCTTTAGTACCAGGGGCAATACATCGTCCGAAGTGGGCGACACCAGCAATTGTTCTTTATTCAGAATGTATGAGTAGCCGTTTTCCTTTGCTACCAATCTTGTAGTTTGAAGTGCCTTTTCCTGAATTGGGGCGACTAGCTCCTGTTCGCGTCGAGCGAGTTTTTGCTGAGCATCCTGATTGAAATTAATTACTTTCAGAGAAATCGTATTGAGCTCACGTCGCTTTACTTCTTTGGTTGCACTATTCCAATTTATGGAGTCCGTTCTGTAGATACTATCCTGCCGGGCGTATTCGGTTTGATATTCGTCACCTTGAGCGATTAATGCTTTTTCCAACTCCTCCAGATCGGTACTCGCTTTTTTAAATTCAGGCATCGCAGATACCAAATCCTGGATGCTGATATGACCAATCTTCGTTTGAGCTAAAAGATCGTTTCCAGCAATGATAAAAAAACAAATAAAGGCAAGTCCGGGGAAAATTCGCTTCATGTTTTAGGGTTTAGTTACAGGTCACGCAAAAGAAACAATTTGCTGCTTTATTCGTGCAAATACTTGTCAACAATTGCAGAAATTATTCATGTCGGGCACCGATTATCGTCCAGTCGTGCGCCGTCCATACTTCTTTTTTCTTACGCGCGAAAAACTGCAGCGTATCATAAAATCGCTCCGTATAACCTTGAGGCGCATCCTCCATCACTGGAAGTTTGAACAGCCCGCTGATATAGGCTAGTACACGATAATTATTGAGCGTATCATCTTTCACTCGCTCGATTTCATGAATTTGTACAGAATCGATCAGCCATGTGCCCGCCCCTTCGGTTGTGTTTTGCTGCTTATAATTCAGTCTGATTAATTCGGTTGCCCGTTGCTTGTCGAGGCCTGAACCACACGACACGCCAAGACAAGCGGAAACTACTAGAATCAATCCAAAGGCAAATCGCTCTTTACTAAAACCGGTTTGACGTATCATAATTTCATATCCCCGATTATACCCTTTATTCTTGCATCCAGCTCCATAGTTACTTTTTCAAAGTCTGATGCCGATGCTAATTGAGTATTCACACTAAAATAAAACTTAATCTTCGGCTCGGTTCCAGAGGGCCTTGCGGATATCTTGCTTCCATCCTCTAAAATAAATTGAAGAACATTCGATTTTGGCAATTTGATTTCTTTTTCTTCTCCAGTTAACAGCATTGTGCTTTTACGCAGCTCGTAATCCAACAATTGCACAACAGGTGAACCATTGATTGTGCGTGGCGGTTTGTTACGGTAGGATTCCATCATTGCCGCGATTTGTTCCTGCCCATCCATTCCTTTTTTCGTTATTGAAATTAAATGTTCCTTATAATAACCGTGTTTGACATAAAGGTCGATCAACTTTTGATACAGGCTTCTTCCCTTATCTTTTTCATACGCCGCCATTTCGCACAATAACGCAACCGCGGAGATGGCATCTTTATCACGGATCTGCGAACCGATCATTAAGCCATAACTCTCTTCTCCTCCGACGACATAATTCTCACTAGCTTCTTTTTCTTTGATAAGTTCTGCAATCCATTTAAATCCGGTTAGTACGTTATAACAATTTATCCCGCTCGCAGCAGCAATTCGGTCAATCATATCCGTTGTAACGATGGTTTTAACGACCATATCATTCGGCTGGTTGATCCCTTTTTCTTTACGCGCTTCGATCATGTAATTAAATGCCAGCACAGCAGTTTGATTTCCGTTCATCAAAACCCAATTGCCATTAGTATCTTTTACACCAATTCCCACACGATCGCTGTCCGGGTCGGTACCTAAAAGAATGTCCGCATCTATTGCTTTTGCTTTCTTCAGTCCAATGCTCATTGCCTCCGCCTCTTCCGGGTTAGGATAATGTACAGTTGGAAAATCACCATCTGGCTCTGCCTGTTCTTCGACAACAGTAACATCCGTAAATCCAAATGTTTCCAGCACTTGTGGCATCAACGTGATGCCCGTTCCATGAATCGGCGTGTATACAATTTTCAGATCTTTTTGCCGGGCTATCACATCCGGGTAGACGCTAAGTCCTTTCACCATTTCAATGTAGGCGTCATCGATCTCCTTTCCGATCAATGTAATATTCTCTTCCCCGCCCTTCCACTTTACATCATCTACTGACGCAATCTTTTCAACTTCCAGGATTACATTTTTATCATGCGGTGGTACCAGTTGTCCACCGTCATTCCAATATGCTTTGTAGCCGTTATATTCTTTTGGAAAAGTATGCGAGCG
>JACMLR010000318.1 GCA_014379515.1 Chitinophagaceae bacterium | reverse complement strand
TCCGACAAATACTACAGAACGGTAATAGGTTGGAATAGTCAAAAACTTTAATTTGCTCCGGTGATGCTGATCCTGTTTACAAACTAAGATGCTAACTTTTATAAAGATGCAAATACGTTCGATTCAATTGCCAGTGGTGTTGCTCGTTTTAATAGCAATGGCATCATGTGAGTCCAAACAAAACGGCCCATCTAAAGAGGCGATAACAGCGATCAATTTAAAACGCGGGAATGTTATCGTGTGTGGTCCCGCAGAAAAGCAATTCGGTGCTGCAGATTTTCCCATTACAGCACATGATTCAATTAAGAAGGAATTTAATCTCGCAATTTCTTTATTGCATTCTTTTGAATATGATGAGGCTGAAAAAGTGTTTGCGTCAATCATCGATAAAGATCCGTCCTGCGCGATGGCATACTGGGGGGTGGCAATGTCAAACTATCATCCGCTATGGGCGCCGCCGTCTGAGACAGAATTGAAAAAAGGAGCAGCCGCATTGGAGATTGCGCAGTCGATTGAAAATAAAACTAAACGCGAAATTGATTATATAAATGCATTATCCGCTTTTTACAACGATTGGTCAAAGTCGCCACATCGTGCGAGATCCATCCAATACGAAAAGGCAATGGAGAAGTTGTATGCCGATTATAAAGGCGATAAAGAAACAGCAATATTTTATTCACTTGCATTGGACGCATCTGCAGATCCCGCTGACAAAACATTTGTCAACCAAAAAAAAGCAGCTGTAATTTTAAATGCGCTTTATCCTAACGAACCAAATCACCCTGGAATCGCACACTATATTATTCATACTTATGATTACCCGGAAGTGGCGGAATTAGCACTTCCCATGGCACGTAAGTATGCAACGATTGCTCCGTCTTCTTCCCACGCATTGCATATGCCGTCGCACATTTTTACGAGATTAGGTTTATGGTCTGAAGCGATATCGTCGAACAAGGCTGCTGCAGAATCCGCGAGATGTTATGCCGAATCTGTTGGCATAAAAGGTGCCTGGGATGAAGAATTGCACGCACTTGATTACCTTATGTATGCCTTTTTGCAAAAATCTGATAACGACAATGCAAAGGCGCAATGGGATTATGTGCGCTCTATTCCTGCTGTATCGCCAATGAATTTCAAAGTAGCTTATTCGTTTGCGGCTATTCCAGCCCGTTATACACTGGAAAATAAAATATGGGACGAAGCCTCGAATCTGGAACTGTACCCATCATATGTGCCCTGGAAAAACTTCCCGTGGCAGGAAGCAATCGTTCATTTTGCACGGGCAATCGGTTCGGTGAATCTTGGCCATTTAAGTGCTGCAAGGGAAGAAGCATCAAAACTCGCTGCTTTACGTGATACGCTGATTGGGCAAAAAGATGCCTACAAAGCTAACCAGGTCGACATTCAATTGAAAAGTGTGCAGGCGTGGATTTTATTAACAGAAGGTAAAAAAGAAGAGGCGATCCAACTGATGAGATCAGCTGCTGACATGGAAGACAAAACGGAAAAGCATGCCGTTACACCCGGTGAAATCCTTCCAGCAAAAGAGTTACTGGGTGATATGTACATGGAACTCGCTATGCCAGCCGAAGCACTTGCTGCATATGAAGCGAATCTGAAGCAACGCCCCAACCGCTACAATTCATTAATTGGCGCCGCCAGGTCAGCCGAGAAGCTGAAGCAACGCGAAAAAGCCCACCAATATCGATATCAACTGGAAAAAATGTTAGCACCTTCGGGCCTGGTAAAAAAACTGTAAATACATTGAGCGTTGTGCAGCCGGCTGGTTGATCATCTCAAACATTTCTGGTCATCGGCCCAGGATTTGCAATGGTTTAGGAAACTCCTTTATGCCAGACAAAAAAGATCAAACAAAGCCAGATACAAATAAGGACTCATTGTCTAAACCAGATCCTGAAACCCTACATACACCCGATCCACAGGAAAAGATGGAAGGACCGTTATCATCATTGATGAATGGTATTAAAGAGAAAGTGCGTGAAAATGATTCGGAATCAAAAGAAGAAGCCGATCAACGCAAAGACGAAAATACCTAAGCGATTATTCTTTGATTCGAACATAGCGTTCGATATTGAGCCTGTTGATTCCCTTGCTTTCGACAATTTCAACTCCACGCTGAACCAGCGTATCACCCGAAATTGTAATCGTAAATGGAAAATCATGCCCTTCCCATGCACGGTCACTGCAGAATTCCAGGTGTTCTGTATACGTGCTATCTTTCAATTTGTATGATCCACCACCAGCACTAAAATAGCTCGTGCTATCAGCAACTTTATTTAAGTCGTGACTTAAAAACGTAAAGTGCGATCCATTGATCACCTTAATGAATTTTTTTCCTGTTGTATAATCGGTGATCGTAGTATCACCTTTCTCCACGAGCGTTCCCGTTTGTAACTGCCAGGTACCGATAAGAGGATTCGCCTGGGCTGTTTTATTTGTTTCACACGCAGTTAAAAAGCCAATAACAACAATTGCAAAAAGCCAATTCACTTGTTTCATATAATTAGTTGAGGGGCTCAAATGTAATAAGATTGTGGGTGAATCCTGCATGTACGGTCATGAGCAGTACAGTTGCTAAAACAAATTATGGTATTTTAGGTCTGATCATCTTACCTGGTTACCGATCTCCCAAACAGGTAAACATAATCAACCAAAAATAAACGAATGTCGAGATTACCCGATCGCCGGAAATTTATAAAGAACCAATCGTTGCCACGTAGGCATGGAGATCGGAGAATATAGAACATCGAATATCGAATATCGAATCTCCAGATCGAAGAGATTGTATTCATTCTACATTCTATATTCTACATTCTTCTCTCCACATACTCCTTCAACGACTTTCCAATTATATGGCTCCAGCCTTTTTCAAAACTTTCTGGTTTGAAATCGGTGTTATCGGTTTTAAATGTTTCGAGACCTGAATGAGTGAGCCGCAATCTTGTTCTATCCTCTTCAGGAAATAATTCAAAACTTACCAGTGATTCACCTGGTACAATTTCATAGCTCCAGGTGTAACTGAGTTTTCGAATTGGGATGACTTCAATAACCTTGCAGCGATGGAGGTATTTCTTTTTGTCATCACCCGCAGTGAATTCAAATTCAAAACCCGGTTCTGCTTTGAATTCCGCCAGGTCGAAATACCACTCCTTCATTTTGTTTTTATCAGTAATAGCCGACCAAACGGCTTCGGGGCTTGCATTGTAAACACGTTCGATAACAAATGGTAGCACTGTCATAGTTTTTATTTTGATTTGGAATTAACTGACTATTTCTTGTGTGTTTTTGGCTTTGCCTCTTTTTCCAGGAAAGTTCCCAATGCATCCAATTTGGTATTCCAGAAAGCTTTGTATCGCTCGGTCCATTCGGCAACCTCTTTCAGGGATTTTAGTTGAACGTGACAAATTCTTTCACGCCCACTTTGTCGTATTTCCATCAAACCACATTCGGTTAAAATGCGGATATGTTTGGAAACGGCCGGACGGCTGATATCGAAATGGTCTGCCACCGCGTTGAGATGCCTTGGTCCGGAAGTGAGTAACTGTATTATTTGTCGCCTCGTTGGATCTGCAATCGCCTGGAACACGTCTCGTCTCGCTTGATTCATAATGTTTATTTAGTAAC
>JACMLR010000317.1 GCA_014379515.1 Chitinophagaceae bacterium | reverse complement strand
TGGCAAAGTTGGATATGTGCATGTTGCTGGAATGAATGATGGCAGTTATCGTAGCACATTTGATGCTGTAATGGGTAAGAATTTTGACAAAGAAGCATTGATTGTTGATACCCGATTCAACGGTGGTGGCTGGTTGCACGATGATCTTGCTACATTCCTAAGCGGTAAACGCTATTTAGATTTTGCACCACAAGGCAATCGCTTAAAAGATGGCGAACCGATGGGGCGCTGGAGCAAACCTTCTGTTGTGTTGATGAGCGAGAGCAATTACAGCGATGCTTATATCTTTCCTTATATCTACAAACAAAACGGAATTGGAAAATTAGTAGGGATGCCGGTTCCGGGAACTGGTACTGCTGTTTGGTGGGAAACTCAAATCGATCCAACCCTTGTATTTGGAATTCCGATGGTGGCTACGATTGGCAAAGAAAATCGGCCAACAGAAAATCTTCAACTTGATCCGGATATCCGCGTTCCATTGAGCTATGAAGACTTTCTGAACGGGAAAGATGCGCAAATCGAAGCTGCAGTGAAAGAAATGCTTGCACAGTTGAAAGAAAAAGGATCAAGAAAAGGATTCTAAAAGATTCCCTATGCTATAATCATAAGCCATCCGCAACAGCGGGTGGCTTGTTTTTTTAATGAACCTGATAATGTTAATAAATGACTGAAAAGCGTCGGTTTATGGCATAGTTTTTTATGATATATACCCGTTCAAATTCTTTCTGTATGTGGATAGTCGCGTTTTTTTCAGTTCTACTGATTGCGATAATCATCTATGCGATCCTGGTAAAAAAAAATACGCAACGCGACGAGTTTTTGGATTCTTCGGATGAGGATGACGGTAGACCACACTCACCCCTGAGCTAAATACTACATTACCAACTCAGTTTCCTTTTTTCTGCTGTTAATTAGATCAGATGGAATGACGACAGTTGCCAACAGCTGCTCTTCAAGCAAATCCGCCATCGTTTGAAAATACACTATCACATCATTACGCTCGTATTTTCGCAGCCATCTAAATCCACCGGGCAGGCTGTTGAGAACAGTTCGATCCTCGAGGTATTCAATATTATGGATATCCGTTGGGTTTAAACCGATCTCTTGCAACTTTTGCATGATTAGGCCCAGCGGCACATTGGTGGATTCACAATACTCTTCCGCAAGTTCTGTCCACTCGCCAATTCCTGTATGAGCATAGCGTACGATTTCTTCTTTAGAAAGTTCGCAAACGACCTGCAACAGATTACCACAATTGCAGGAGCCATGATGACCCCAGGAATAATGCGATCCGTTTCGCAGCCTGTTAGCTGTTTCGCGGAGACCATTCACTAATTCAATGGAAGGACGTGCCATATCAATGAGTTTTAATTAAAACAAGTTTTCCCTCGTATTTGTTGAAAAAACGCGGACGTTAAATAAATCGTAACGCAAAATATGTGCTGCAAACACGCGTTTTGACCGAAACATGGGATAAGTGAAAATAATTACACTCTTCTTCTTCTCAACTATCATGATATTTTTCGTTCCAGCATCTGATGCACAAACAATTACAGGTGCATGGAAGGGTAAGATCAACAATACCAAAGTTGAGCTGAAACTTATCAAAAGCGGCGACAGTCTTAGTGGCACTGTTTACTATTATACCTCAAAAACAAATTATCGCCGATATTCAGTGAAAGGATATTTTGATGGCAAAACAAACGACGTCATTTGGTGGGATGATTGGTTGATCGAAGATCACGCGCAAAAATCGTTAGTCAATGGCAACCCCGCGCAGGAAGCACGTTTGAATGTTGCAGATTTCAATTGCCCGGGTGAAGATGAAATGTTACTAGACGGAACCAGTAATCTCAAGGACGATATCGAAAGTCCGAAGAAAGAAATCCATTTACAAAAATCAGATGAACATATCTTCAATGACGATTGGGATTGGGTCATTGAAAATTATCTTGTTGGCGGGAACAACCCCGATCTGATAACAAAGATAAGTGTCGAGCAGGGCACCATGCCTTTCCCGGAAGAAACCGCAATTGCACCCGTCATTTTAAAAACCAAAATAGAACCTCCGATAGTTGTTGCCGCCCCTCCGATTGTGAAGGTACCTTCAGGTAGCAATGAACAAAAATTCAGCAGCCGCAAAAAAGTTGTTCAAACAGTAATCCCCGTCACGGCAGAAACAATTGAATTACGTTTTTACGATAACGCGCAGGTTGATGGCGATTCAATTGCATTGTTTCTTAATAACAAAATGATCTTTGAACAAATTCGATTAACGGATAAAGCCTACACTATTAAAATAAATGCGTCAGATCTGAATGAAGATAATGAACTGGTAATGGTTGCGGAAAATCTCGGCTCTATTCCGCCGAACACATCGTTTATGGTGGCGATCGTTGGAGACAAACGATATGAAGCACGCTTATTTGCAAATGAGAATAGTAGCGCGGTGATAAGGTTGGTTAAACATGAATGAGGAATGTGCGAATTGCGAATGACTAATGTGCGAATTCATTATGCTCATCGCTTTGACATTGAGAACTGGTAAAAAATAAAGTAGAAT
>JACMLR010000316.1 GCA_014379515.1 Chitinophagaceae bacterium | reverse complement strand
GTTATCCTGGACTCATCAGTTATAAATCCGCGCCCGGCGGTGGAACTACAGACTACGCCGTCGAAATTTACCACGAAGCACTCGAAGAAAAAAAATACGAATGCTTTCTAAGCGCCGATACATATCTCCCAATGATGTATATGCCAGATGCAATTCGCGGAACCATCGAACTCATGGAAGCGCCCGCGGAAAAAATTCATATCCGCACCTCATACAATTTATCGGGCATGAGTTTCTCGCCAACCGACATCTCACAAGAAATAAAAAAACATATCCCTGAATTTGAAATCAGCTATAAGCCTGATTACCGGCAATCGATCGCAAACAGCTGGCCACAAAGTATCGACGACAGCACCGCTCGTTCCGACTGGGGTTGGAAACAGGAATACGATTTGGCGAAAATGACAACCGATATGTTACAAAATCTCGAAAAATGAAATTCATTATAGCGGTCTTTCTTTTATTGTTAACGATAGCATGTGCCAATAACGAAAAAGCTACAACTCGACAAGAAGCGGTTCTTCCAAATCCCACCGGCCAGGTTATTGATCAAACAACAAATCAACCCGACACATCCAAAAAAAGTATCAAAGCCTACGCGCTTGGTACTATTAATGGCGATAGTATTATCATAAATTACTATTCTCCTGCAGTACGCAATCGAATTATTTGGGGCGGACTGGTACCGCTCGACCAGGTGTGGGTAACGGGCGCTCACGCCGCTACATCAATACAATTTCAAAAAAATGTCAGTATTAATAATACCTCAATCGCTGCGGGCAAATATGCATTCTTCACCTTCCCTGGTAAAAATGAATGGCAGGTGATACTCAATAAAAACTGGCAACAGCATTTAACGGACGAGTACAATCAGAACGATGATGTTATTCGTATTAAGATCAACGTTGATAGCCTGCCTTACGTACAAGAGCGACTTCGCTATACGATTGAACAAGCTGGCGATGGCAAAGGACTGATCAACATGCAATGGGAACGTATTCAATTGAAAGTCCCCTTCCAGGTGATAAAATAATGTGCGCGATTATGAATTGTGCGCTATCTCCACTAATTTAGAGTGGTATATGCGAAAACGCCTCGCCACAATAACAGTCCTTATCGTCTTTTTGACGATTCAATATGGCAAGTTTGCTTCGTACTTGTATTGCAAATACCAGGCGGAACTTGTTCAAAAACTAAAGGATTGTGGTTGTGAATCCCACCTCTCGGAAATCTTTGCCGGCGATGAAGATCATCAAACTTCACTTGCAATTATTAAACTGCCAGTTACCGAATTCCTTTCAACACAACATGAACCTTTAAGCGTTCTGTGTTTCTCTTCTTCAAACAGTTACTTTGCTGTATACAAATCTCAATTATTGAACAGAGCCATTGCTCCATCGTTCAGACCTCCATCCGCTTAAAGCCATCTTCGGCTCTTCAATCAATCATTTATTATTATCAACTATTGCGTAGGGTCCAGCACCGTGCGCTTAAAAATATTATATATGAACTATTGTGTTAAACAACTAGTGCAGTTTTCCCTTTGCATTTCCATTGTGGTTTCCTCAATTGCGCAAGCACCGCAAAATTCAACTGCAACAAATACCAGCTCCGACATACTGCTAGGAATCAATTCCAGAGCGGCGTTACTGAAAGCACCCTTCGTTAATTGGTTTCAACCGAACTACGACAACTATATCGTCGATAGCGCAACGTGTAAATTCGTTGCACCTTTATTGAAAGGGAAAAAGATTCGCATATTTCTTGGAACCTGGTGTGGAGATAGCAAGCGCGAAGTGCCGCGTATACTCAAGATGCTTGACTGCTGCAATTTTCCTCCCGAGATGCTTGAGTTAATTATGGTTAGCAACCAGGATGGTATGTACAAGCAATCACCAGGTCACGAAGAAGCCGGATACAACATCGTACGCGTGCCCACTGTAATTATCGAAGAAACAGGAAAAGAGAAAGGGCGCATTGTTGAATACCCCGTGGTAAGCCTGGAAAAAGACCTTCTTCTCATCCTTAAAAATGAAAAGTATATTCCGAATTACAGCGGGGCGAAAGTATCTGCGAGGTAGTTTTAAACAGCAAAGTAACTGTTGTGTTAAATCTTGGTATAAATGTTCATTCAGAAGTTTATACAAGGTGTCACCGTAATTTTGGAGCATGAAATTTACGGCATTATTATTTTTGATAGGGATCACCCAAATCTCTTTCAGTCAGCAATCCACGTTAAAGCAAGCCGTATGGCGGGGTGAATTGCATCGCCTGGATTCAGTCATCGTTCCATTCACCTTTGAGACAAAAAAGGTCGCGGGGAAATGGAGCATAACACTTCGGAATGCTGCGGAGAAGATTGTTGCGAAAGAAATAGTGGTGACTGCAGACTCGGTCAATTTCTCAATGCCTGTTTTTGAATCGTCATTCCAAACCGCCATTCAGAAAGATGGTTCGCTGAAAGGGATATGGTTGAAAGGAACTGCCACGAAAACCCAGCAATGGGTATTCACTGCCTTTCCCGCCAAACCACGTTTTGCAGCAAGTACAATAAAGCCAAGGCATAATCTTAGTGGTCGATGGGCAGTAACATTTATTCGACCT
>JACMLR010000315.1 GCA_014379515.1 Chitinophagaceae bacterium | reverse complement strand
TATGCCGGTGCGAATACATTAAAGATTTCCAAAAAATCCGATGCAACGATGATCGGCAATTCTTCCTGTCCTTCCTGCCAATGAAAACTTGGCGGAACTGTATCGATAAAATCGTCACTCAATGCTTCCAGGAAAAAATCACTCTCAAATGGTATCATCGTTCCTCCACTCAACTGCACACGAAAATTATTGGCAAGTAAAGGAGCAACATCATCAACAAATGGCTTTGCTTTAAGCTCTGCTATATCTTTTTCGTTGAATTGATTTTTTTCAAGCTGCCCCATTGTCTCATTCGTCAGTTTCTTCCTGATCGGAATGAAATCATATCCGTTTTTCCTGGGTGCATCCTGACCTAATAATCCCTGTATGTTGATATACATCTGTAGTGAACACAGCAGCAACAATACTCCAATACCGAGACCGATATAGGAAAAGAACCGCGAGAGCGGACTTGTCCCGGTAAAGAGTAAAGGTTTTATATGCTGAAAAGATAGCGGCATAATAAATGATTAGAATTACAAATGATACAACGTTTCGTACGGGAAGAACTCGATTCGTTCTAAATCTGCAAAAACAATCGCAGCTTCCCTTGCTTTGGCTTCCTCGAGAATTAACTGCATTGCAATTTCAGAATTGGAATTATCAAGATGACTGAAGGGTTCATCCATCAAAAGAAAATCAAAGGGCTGCATTAACGCACGAATAATAGCCACGCGTTGCTGTTCACCATACGAACATGTTTTGCACAGCGATTGCAACTTAGTGCCGATACCAAGTTTTTCCGCCATCTCTTTTATCCTGCCTGGTTGATGGTACGGATTTAATTTTCGCTTGATGTCGATGTTTTGAAAAACGGTTTGCTCAGGGAAAAGTCTTAAATCCTGCAACACGATACTGATTGTATCACTTCGCAATTTGGCGAGTTGTTCAGGCGAAACCGGGTATTGCAGCGTTCCCCATGCAATGGAACCGTTGTAATCGCCGCGCATCCCATACAAAAAATGCATGAGCGAGGTTTTACCACTTCCTGATGGAGCCACAACTTTTACAAATTCACCTTTTCTTATAGCAAGGTCTTTTAACCAGATACCGGATTCTTTAACCTTTTCGGCTTCGAAATATGTTGGGATGACTTTATTGAGATGCAATTGCATGGGTAAGCATTTAAAAGCCACAGATCGATTTCATGACCTGTGGCTTTTATATTTGATTTCGAAAGAATTAATTTTTCGGTTCTGCTACCGGTGGAGCGACTGGCTCAACGATAACATCGTCCGTTCCTGGCATTTTCTTTTTACGATGAATTGACATTGCATCGATGTATTGATTCAATTGTTTCAGGCTGTTTACTGATTTATCAACAAGGTTGATTTCTACCAATGAATTAGCAACACCATTTTTAAGTTCGCCACCACTTGTCATTAACACATCCTGCCACATTTTCAAAGACGCATCAGCCATTGCTTTATCCTCGACGGAGCTTGCCTCGCTTTGCGTGCCTTTAATAATTATCTGTAGGTCGATGAATGCACCAAATGATTGCCCGCTCAATTTATCCGCAAACGCTTGCTTGGTACTAGGACCAGCCAAAAATTTGGTTACATAGTCGGTTGAGTTGCCAGCCACAAACCAATCTTTATTGATTTGATAAGTAAGATCTGGAACAGGCTTCTCGTTTCCGAGTTGTTGTGACAATGTATTGATCAATTTATCAAAGGCTGCCTTATCGTTCACAGAAGTAGCAAAAAGAAATTTCACATCTGGCTGTGTAGTTGAATAGGTAGTTGGTTCGCTGCCTTCGTATCCAGGAATAATTACGTCTTTCTTCTTAACCTGGAAATCAGAAATTGCAACAATCAGGTCGCCCTTATTTGCTTTTACAAATTCGTCGATGCTATAACCGGCCTTCGCAAGAAATTCGTTTGTGAAGCCATCGAATCCTGTAAGCTTGATCAATTCTTTTAAACCTTCTGGTGAGTAATTCAATGCGAACACACCAGCAACATTTTGCGATGGAATGCGATTGATTACATCAGCGCTGATTTTTTTCGGCGGATATTTTTTATACAATGAAGCGAGCTGCTCGTTCAGGTATTGTTTTGATTTGAATACGATCTTTCCATTGTCGAAGCTCATCGTAATTGCTGAAGCATTCCCTTTGAAGAGATCGCCCACTTTCATCATACCTAACATATCTCCACCAAGCGAAGAAAGATATTGTTCGCTGTTCACCCACATGTGAACATCACCTGGTTCTTTCATTAACTCAGCAAAGCGATCGTCGCTTCCGAGACTGTTTTTGCCATTGATGTCGAAACTTGCTTTTCCGAAAGCTTTCAAACTATCCAGCGGAAACTTATATGGTTCTGAAGGATTGGAAGCGCCCGTTAATGGAGGATACATTGTGCCTCCCATTGGAGCGTCAATAATATAGACGAAACGTGTTCCTTTCCACGCAACGATTCCTTTCTCTTTCAATGTCATGAAGTTTGTTTCGCCATCTTTTGTGACAACGCCTTCACCATCGTTCATTTTTTTGTTGAACAATTCAAATGCAGCAGGATCTTTCAACGACCCTCCGAAAGCGAAGTAACCAGATTTGCTCTGCTTTTTCATGTATGCAATCATGTCTGCTTTCGTGTCCATCCCCGAGTTCTCTGGATTTTCAAGCAAACGCGCGAAAAGCGTGTCTGTCGATTCGGCGCTGACTTCTTTAAACCACTTTGTGGCCTTTATTTCATCCCAGCTTAATTTAGTGGATAACGATGTGTTGTTGACGTGTAAGACAAAGCCTGCATCAATGGGGACTTGAAGCGTGCTTTTATCGCCCTGCTTACAGGAAACCATCAGGATTGATCCTGTAACGGCGATTAAGAATACAAAGGATAAACGTTTCATATTTGGTTGGTAATTTTTCGCGCTCAAATAAAGGAAATATTACTGAGATTTTCTATTGCGACTGTCTCTTGCTCACCTTTTCTCAAATCCTTCACAACACAAGTGTTGTTTTCAATTTCTGTCTTTCCGATGATTATAACGAACGGAATGTTCTTTTTATCGGCATATTTGAACTGCTTGTCGAATTTTACGGCTTCGTGGAAAAGTTCACAACGAATTCCGTTTTTCCGGAGCAATTGCATCGTTGAAAATGCTTTCATCGCTTCTTCTTCACCGGTATTAAAAAACAGCACTTGTGTACTGACCTGCAATTCCGTAGGAAAAAGATTTAATTCTTCCAGCACATCATAAATCCGATCAACTCCAAAAGATATTCCGACGCCGGGTACACCGCTCACTCCAAACAAGCCCGTTAAATCATCATATCTCCCTCCACCACCGATACTGCCGATTTTTACTGTGGCTGGTGCCGTGGCTTCGAAGATAATGCCTGTATAATAGTTCAATCCGCGGGCGAGGGTCAAATCCAATTCGCAAGTGGTAAAAAGGGGTTTGCAAACGGTAAGTAAGTACTCAATTTCAGCAATTCCCTCGGCCCCGGAAGCCTGTCCGCCGAGCATCGATTTTACTGCAGTTAATTTCGCGTCGTTGTTCCCTGCGATCTGAAGGTAGGTGGCAATTTTCTCGATCGATGCTGCTTCAATTCCTCGCGACGATAATTCTTCTTTTACTTTATCCAGCCCAATCTTATCCAATTTGTCGATTGCCACAGTGATTGAGGTTAGCAGCTCAACCCCGCCGCAAAGTTCTGCCAATGCAACAAGTAATTTTCTTGAATTGATTCGG
>JACMLR010000314.1 GCA_014379515.1 Chitinophagaceae bacterium | reverse complement strand
GGGTAAAGTCTATATTTATTCAACATTCCAAATCAAAAAAGATCGCGCCCCTTCAGGGCTGTAATGTCGTTGGGTCTTCTTACCCGGGGTTTCACCCCGGGCTATCAGATGACGCCACTTCGTGGCTTGCAGGGTCGGATGATATTTGCCAGTGTCTATTTAATGTTATTGAAATCAAACCACGCGATGTTTGGGAGCCCGGATTTATTGTATTCCATATTCTACATTCGATATTCCACATTCTACATGCTACATTTTCCTCAGCAGCCGCCTGTATTTCTTCTGTCTCCTGTATTCTGAATTCTGTATTCTCGGCTGTGCTTTTTAACCGAAATCAGCCGCCATTTCCTAATTTGCAGCGGTATGGATAAATTCATTGTTTCGGCCAGGAAGTACAGACCACAATTATTTGACACCGTTGTTGGCCAATCACACATTACCACCACACTGAAAAATGCAATTCGCCACCAACAACTGGCCCATGCATTTCTTTTTTGCGGACCAAGAGGAGTTGGTAAAACTACCTGCGCACGGATTCTTGCAAAAACAATTAACTGCGAAAATCAAACAACCGAAGGTGAGGCGTGCAATGAATGTCATTCCTGTGTTTCCTTCAATGAAGGCACATCGATGAATATCCATGAACTCGATGCTGCCAGTAATAATTCAGTTGACGATATCCGGACACTTGTTGAACAGGTACGGTTTGCACCACAAGCAGGCAAGTACAAAGTATATATCATCGATGAGGTTCATATGCTCAGTTCTGCAGCCTTCAATGCATTTTTAAAAACACTAGAAGAGCCGCCACCCTATGCGATTTTCATTTTGGCAACAACGGAGAAACATAAAATACTCCCGACGATCCTGAGCCGTTGTCAGATCTTCGACTTCAAAAGAATTACAACTTCTGATACGGTTGATCATCTTCGTGAAATCTGTAAAAAGGAAGATATCAAAGCTGATAAAGCTTCGCTTCATGTCATCGCACAAAAAAGCGAAGGATGTATGCGCGATGCACTGAGCATTATGGATAAAATTGTCAGTTTCACGAATGGAGCACTGACTTATTCTAACACGCTTGAGCACCTGAATATTCTTGATGAAGATTATTATTTCAAATTGCTTGATGGCATGCAGCAACAGGATCTTGCTTCAGCAATGCTTCTATTTGATGACATTAACCAGAAAGGTTTCGAAGGGGATATGGTAATTAACGGTCTTGCAGAATTCATGCGAAACCTGCTTGTTTGCAAAGACGAGCGCGTAGCATCGTTGCTGGAAGTTGTTGAAGGCTTTCGTGAAAAATATATCGAAACGGCAAAACAAGTCCAGGCAAGCTGGTTGATCAGTGCGCTCAATATTTTAAACGAATCCGAAATCGGTTTCAAAGCTGCTCGCAACAAGAAACTCCATGTTGAACTCGCATTAATCAAACTTACGTACCTCCAGCAGGCTATTGAACTCACCGACAGCAATGAAACCGTAACAAAAAAAAAACTAGCGGACGCTAAAACTGTTGCATTTCGCAACATCGCTCCTATTCCATTTCCAGAAAAAAATACGGCCGCAAAAAAGGAAGCTAAATTAATTATTGAATCTGCGCCGAGGCAAAAGGCGGTCGATGAAGTGATCGCTGAAAACATTCCTTTGACAAACCGTGTTGCAACCAGCGCCGCTATTTCAAATACCCCGGCTTCGTCTTCAACAAAGATTTCCCTTCAAAATATTCGTCAGCAATTTGCTGGCCGAAAAGAAGTGGAAGTAGAATCAATCCTTCCACTAACGGTTGAAAAATTAATGATTCATTGGAAGGAATACACTGCGATATTACGATCGAAGAGAAATCCTGCGGTTCCATGTTTTGATATTGCGCGATTACGGATAGTCAATGACTCTTGTTTTGAAGTCGTTTCGCACAACAACCTGGAACAAAAATTTATCGAAGGAGAACGAAACGCACTCGGAGAATTCTTACAAAAAGCATTCAATAATTCAAAGCTGCAGTATTCAATTGTCATTGATGCAACGGGCGAAGAGGATATTCCCCACGAAAAAACCTTAACTACGCGCGACCAGTTTATCAAAATCGTAGAGCAATACCCACTCGTAATGACGTTGAAAGAACGGCTGAAGCTTGATCTCGATTATTGAGAATCGCTGGTTCGCATCTGTTTAATAGCTAATGTGGTCAACTCAAGCTGTAAAACCACTCGACAAGCCGTTCAGCATTCACCTTTTTGCCTTAATTTCGGCCTCTTGATCCTTGCGCGATCTACATTTATTAAAACATTGATAGCTATATGGCTGAACAGATATTGATGCCGCGACTGAGTGATACGATGACAGAAGGTGTTATCGCAGCATGGCATAAAAAAGTCGGCGACCCCGTAAAAAAAGGCGATCTCCTTGCAGAAGTTGAAACGGACAAAGCAACCATGGAGCTGGAAAGTTACAAGGACGGCGTATTGCTTCATATTGGTATTGAAAAAGGGGGCAAACTCCAGGTGAACGACTTGCTTGCAATTATTGGAACCGCCGGTGAAGATGTAAGCAGCCTGCTCGGAAAGTCAGCACCAGCTGTAGCTCCCCAACAAGAATCAAAACCGGCCGAAACAGAAGCTCCAAAAGAAGAGCCGAAACAACCAGCGAAACAAGAACCACAGGCGGCTCAGCCAGCTTCAACCTCAATGGATCTCTCAACTGTTCAGGAAGTTATTTTAATGCCGCGCCTCAGCGATACTATGACTGAAGGTGTGATCGCTGAGTGGCATAAAAAAGTGGGCGACCAGGTTAAAAAAGGCGATCTGCTTGCAGATGTCGAAACAGATAAGGCGACAATGGAACTGGAAAGTTATAAGGATGGTGAATTGTTGTACATCGGAGCTCAAAAGGGCGATAAAGTTCCAGTCAATAGCCTGTTGTGTGTAATTGGTGATAAATCGAAAGTTGACATCAACTCGATTATTGCCGCTTCAAAAGGAGGAGCCGCTCCCGCAGGCGATGGTGGTGGCACTTCGTCAAATCAATCTCCGGCAAAAGAGCAGCCTGCCCCACAAACACAAACAGCACCTGTTGCAGATCCAGCACATGGTAATGGCAGATTGAAAGCATCTCCACTTGCAAAAAAACTTGCTGCTGAGAAAGGTATTGATTTGCATGCCGTCCAGGGAAGTGGTGATGGTGGAAGAATTGTAAAATCAGACATTGATAACTTCAAGCCATCTGCTCAACCAGCAGCCAATACTTCTTCTGCGGAGGCACCAAAAGCTCAACCAGCAGTACCAAATGGCCAGGTAAGTTTTGAAGAAGTGCCAGTCTCGCAGATGAGAAAAATAATTGCAAAGCGTTTGGCTGAAAGCAAGTTTAGTGCACCACACTTTTACCTGACGATGGCCATTAATATGGACAAGGCGGTGGAGAGTCGTGGGAAGTTGAATGATGTGAGCCCGATTAAGATTTCTTTTAATGATATGGTGTTGAAAGCTTGCGCTCTTGCGTTGAAGCAGCATCCGAAAGTTAATAGCAGCTGGCTTGGTGATAAAATTAGAATCAATCACCACATAAATATTGGTGTGGCTGTTGCGGTTGAAGAGGGCCTGCTTGTTCCCGTCGTACGTTTTGCAGATACGAAAAGCCTGTCGCAAATAGCAGATGAAGTAAAAGTCCTGGCAAAAAAAGCGAAAGAGAAAAAATTGCAGCCGAATGAATGGGAAGGAAACACGTTCACAATTTCCAATCTTGGAATGTTTGGTATCGAAGAATTCACGGCAATTATCAACCCACCGGACGCATGTATTTTAGCGATCGGTGCCATTAACCAGATTCCAGTAGTTAAGGACGGAAAAATTGAGGTTGGTAATATTATGAAAGTGACGTTAAGCTGTGATCACCGCGTGGTAGATGGGGCAACCGGGTCTGCATTTCTACAAACGTTGCAAGGGTTGTTAGAAGAACCGTTGAGGATGCTGATATAAAGTTATCAATGAAAATTTAGAAAAAGGAAGCCGCTCGATAGAACCGGCTTCCTTTTTTATTGTGCTCATTTTTACCGATTCGTAATAATGAATTTCGTTGTTAAAAGCTCTTTACCGCTTCTAAATACCAATGTATAAATACCCGCTGGCAATGACTGTAGGTTTATCGTTGATTTAGTGCTTAATCTATTGGGAGTAAAAGTTTGAACAGTTCTTCCTGCGTAGTCGATTATGCTCATGTGTAAGTTTGTAGCGGCCGCCGGATGCTGCACTACTATAAAATTTTTCGCAGGATT
>JACMLR010000313.1 GCA_014379515.1 Chitinophagaceae bacterium | reverse complement strand
GATTCCAGCAATCTTGTTTAGTCGTATTGCAAAATCAAGTTCATTGTTTTCGCTTCCTCCAATCGCTTGATCCCCAATTACTCTAACGCGAATTGCTTGCTGGAGCAAATGATTGAAATAACGAAGAAACTGCTTTTGCTTTTCCCGCCCCAGCTTCGATGTTTCTTCGACCCATTTCACCTGGGCAACGGGTCCCGACTTTACAATCGCATTAAGCCACTCGCGAAGCATCGCTTGCCAATCCTCCTCCGCATGTTGAACCAATTGAACCGCTTCCCTGTAATTCCCTTCTGCAAGCAACGAGATTCGGCGAGCCTGGTCCGGAGCTAATTTGGCCCGATCAATAAGTGCAGTTGTTAGTGTTTCCTCATCAAGAGGTGGAAACTTCACCAATTGGCACCGGCTAAGGATTGTTGGAAGTATTAAAGACTCAGTTTCTGCCACAAGTATGAACAGTGTGTCAGCTGGCGGTTCTTCAATCAGCTTCAATAATTTGTTGCCCGACTTATCGAGGTATTCGGGCATCCAAAGAATGAGAATCTTGTAGGAACCCTGGTAACTTTTAAGGCTGAGCTTACGGAGTATGTCATTGCATTCTGCAGCGGTAATATTTCCTTGTTTGTTCTCTGCGCCGATAAACTGCAACCAGTCGTAAACATTACCGTAAGGATAGAGCTTTACAAATTCTCGCCACTCACTTACGAAATCGGTACTGATAGGCGGCGTTCCTGCTTTTTTTGTTACAACCGGGTAACTAAAGTGGAGATCGGAATGAATGAGCTGAGCCGACTGCTGGCAGGAGGGACAAATACCACATGAATCTTGCGGTATTGAAACCTCACCGAAAAGTGACGGCCCTCCGGCTGCAGAAATTTTCTCGCAAAGAACGTACTGCGCAAAGGCGAGGGCGGCAGATAAGGCACCGGAACCTTCTTTTCCTAAAAACAACAACGCATGACTGAGCCGGTTTTGCTCGATCATTTGTCTCAGATGATTTTTTACTGGTAGTTGGCCGATGACCTGCGAAAACTGCATGCGCGAAGGTAAAAAAGAATAGGGGAGTGCGCAGATTGCTGTTAATTAAAATGGCGATGGGTTGCCAACAATCTTTCAAGTCCGAATCACCCGCGGCTAGTTTGGAGTATCCTAATACTGTCGTGCCCAACAATCTCGAACTTTCAAAAGGAAAATACAAAAAGCCGCCAGTTTTATCTGGCGGCTTTAATCACTTAGAACAGAGTCAACAATGGTTTTAAAAGGAATGGATCAGGATTTAGGGGCTAAGGTTTAGGGGCAAAATATCTTTTACTATTGGCCTTAACAGGTTTAGGATAGAACATGGATTAAAAAGGGTCTTTTCAGGGATTGGGTGGCTTTCAGGGGATTCTCGGATCGTTGGTCTTTCGTACTATCGGACTTGATGATGTAAAGATGGCCTGAATAATGTCGAACTCACAATTATTTCGATCAGGATTAGAAAGCCTTCGATTTTCCTGCAAAAAACTTCGACGAACGAAAATCCTTAAATAAAAACCCGTCGTAACCTGGGCTACGGCGGGTTATATAGATATACGTGTTTGCCTTTAGTTCAGGTATTTAGTAACGTCTTCGCTCATTGGTTTGGTCTTGTGGAAGAGTACGGTAATTAACTTTCCGTTTTCGTCAAGCAGGAATTTTGTGAAATTCCACTTGATGGGATCTTCAACACCTAACTTCTTGGCTTCGTTAGTGAGATATCTGAAAAGCGGATGAATATCCTCTCCTTTTACAGAAACTTTTTCGGCCATGATGAACGTTACACCATAATTCTTTTTGCAGAACTCGGCGATCTCGCCATTCGATCCAGGTTCCTGCCCGCCAAAGTTGTTCGCAGGAAATCCGACGATGACAAGTTTATCTTTATACGCCTGGTATAGTTTCTCAAGCTCAGCATATTGAGGAGTATTTCCACATTTAGATGCTGTATTGACAACCATGATTTTTTTCCCTTTGAATTTTGAGAAGTCGATCTGACCGCCCTCAAGACCAGATACTTTGAAGTCATAAATTGACGAAGCAACAGCAAAAAGAGTAACGAATAGCGCAACTCGTAACATGTCGAAGTTTTTAGTGAATGAAAGTTAAAGCTACTACAAAGATGGTGCTCAAAATGTTTTGGTTGGCTCCGATATTACGAAAAGATCTGGGTAAAGGATGCCTGGTCATTTCATTCAGGCAGCGTATCGAATCCGGGATGCAGGGCATTACTGTTTTTCGTAACAACCAATATCGGGTAGTCCGAGGGGGCGTGGGTTTCCAGATAAATCGATGGATAATCCTGTCGCAATGCCTTTGTCTTTGGCTGGGGAATCATCTTTCAATTGAAAGCTATAGATGCGTCTTTGATTATTCACACTATCGAATTGCGGATTTTCATTCGCAATAACATTTGTTATCGTAGCATTAGCTGGAGGTGTTTTTACTTTCCAAAGGCAGTTTTGGAAGTCTACATTAAAAACAGTGGCTCCTTGTTTGAGAGTGATTACTTCATCATCTACAGTTCCATTATCACCCCAAAAAATACAATTGCGGAAGAGTGCGTTCACATTTGAGGTAACAAAACTATTGTCTTGCCGAATGAAATCTGTCAGCAATAGCGCGGGTTCTTTATGCAGAATAAATGAATTCGAGTAGGCAACACTGGTACAATGATTAAAATCGTACGTGCCACCATATGCAAGCACTATATTTTTTCCGCAGTTGCTAATGAGTGTGTTCTCCGCAAGTATACGGGTTCGAAGACCGAATATCCCGGCATCGTAGCAGTTATCGATAATACATTGCTGCAAGGTCAACTTAGGATTGCCGTTAGTTGATGGTTTATCGACAACAACACCCTGGTATGCATTTATGACGTTTGCAAATTGTAATACATTGTCTTTGCTTTCCCCGCGAAAATAGATGCCGGGCCACGATGCGGGGTAGTTCCTATAGGGTTCATCGAGGCGATCACTGCGAAACACAACCCTCGTGCTGTCGTATTTTTCACCATTTACTTTCAACGTACCATCTACTACCAGTGGAGCGTCGGCATGCAAATAAACTTTCGTGCCGCGCGAAATGGTTAATGTTACACCAGTATCAACCTGTAATCCGCCGAGTATAACATACGGCCTCGTATCATCCCACGTTTCGTTAGCAGTAATGATGCGCGATCTGAAAAAACGTGCGTTCTGTCCCCATGCCTGCAATTGGACCCAACGTTTGTTACCGTTGTATTCGATACTGATGCTATCAGAAATGACAAAGGGCTGATCTGGCGTTGTCGGATCAATTTTCACCGTTACAAAAACATAAACACTATCGTTTGCTTCGAGTTCGATGTTTGACACGGTGGGACCTGGTATTCCATCAACATTAATTTTAAACGAAGAGTTCGTACCTCCGGCAAGCTGAACATTGGAAAGCCGAAGTTTTTGATCATTTTCATTGTAGATGCGAAAGAATCTGGTAATAGAACCTGTACTTGTGAAGACGGTATCAAAATGCAATGAATCGACTGATGTTGTAAGCCTGGCGTCGCTGCCTGTAATAAATGATTCTTTCTTGCAGGCTAATAGCAAACAACAAATAATGGATATTGAAAGGATCAGGTATTTCATCCGGTTCAAAAATAAACAGTTGAGGTCAAATCAAAACGATTGCACCAGTTTTTAATTGTCCATTATGAAGAGGTATAAGCGAGTGTTGCAATATTTAACTGCAGGCCCGGAACTTTCAGTAATTCGTGACCGCAGGCTTCGAGCGTTGCACCGGTTGTTACGACGTCATCAATCAGGAGAACTTTTTTATTGACGAGCAATTCAGGTTTCGTTACTTGAAACTTCCCCTCCATATTGCGCCAGCGTTCAATGCGGTTCTTTTTCGTTTGTGTGTCAGTGGAAACAGATCGGCAAATCACGTCGCGAAGGAAAGTTGTATTCGAAGAAGCTGAATATCCTTCACATAAGACTGCTGCCTGGTTATAACCGCGTTTTCTTTCTTTGGATGGAAATAAAGGCAATGCAACAACCGCGTCGAGCTTATTAAATCGGTTCGATTGAATGAATGCTTCACCCATTTGATTTCCCAGGTATCGACCAATCTCTTTGTTTCCTTTGTATTTAAACTGATGCAGCAGCTGTTGCAACACGCTGTTCTTACTGAAATAGTAAAGGCTTGCGGCGGAGGTTACCGGAGCGCGCCCCCAAAATATCTTTTCCACTGGATTGGACGCATGCATGTGGAAATTCGTCACCGGCAGTTGAGCATTGCATGAAATACAAAGAAGTTGCTCGCCAGGCGAAAGGTCGTTGCTGCATCCGGCACACAATTGCGGGAAAAACAAACTTGTTACCGACGATGCAATAATCTTTATAACCGGAAACATTTAAAAAAGATATTGATACAACTCTTCTACCCGACCCATCGATATCACTTCAATATTACTCTGGGTCTTCGTGTCTTTCTTTTGATCTTCATTCCGAAAACCCAGATTATACTTTGAAACGATAATTTTTTCAAAGCCCAATTTCTCCGCTTCCGCAATCCGTTGCTCAATTCTATTTACTGCACGGATTTCACCGCTGAGCCCGACTTCTCCCGCGAAGCAGATAGAATTTGACAACGGAACATCTTCAAACGAACTAAGCAACGCACAAAGCACAGCAAGATCGATCGACGGATCTTCCACTTTTAATCCTCCTGCAATATTCAAAAACACATCCTTGACACCAAAGTGAAAACCTCCCCTTTTTTCCAGCACCGCCAATAGCAACTGCAATCGTCGGAGGTCGAATCCCGTTACAGTTCGCTGCGGCGTACCGTAAACCGATTGCGTAACCAACGCCTGGACTTCGATCAGCAGTGGGCGCATGCCTTCAATCGTTGCGGCAATTGCAATCCCACTCAGTGCTTCATCCTTTTGAGTAATTAATAATTCGCTTGGATTCGTGACGCCGCGCATTCCGGTTGATGTCATTTCATAAATCCCTAATTCTGCGGTACTTCCAAAACGGTTTTTCAACGTTCTTAAAATGCGATATGCATAATGCCGGTCGCCCTCAAATTGAAGAACGGTATCAACCATATGTTCTAAAATTTTAGGACCAGCAATAGATCCATCCTTGGTGATATGCCCAATGAGAAAGACAGGTGTATTAGTTTCTTTTGCAAACCGTTGCAATTCGGCAGCAGACTCGCGTATTTGTGAAACACTTCCTGCTGAGGAATCTATATAAGGAGTTTGAATCGTTTGGATTGAATCGACAATGACTAACTGCGGCTTCAGTTTTTTTATTTCCTGGAAGATTGTTTGCGTTGATGTTTCCGTCAGTAAATAGAATTGGTCATTGGTGATGTTCAATCTTTCTGCACGGAGTTTTATTTGCTGTTCGCTTTCTTCGCCGCTAATATATAATGTGATTCCGCCTTTTAATAACAAGCCGTTTTGTAGAAACAGTGTTGATTTACCAATACCGGGTTCTCCCGCAACTAATACTATACTGCCCGGAACAATTCCACCCCCTAACACACGATTCAATTCCGGATCAGCTGTTACAATTCTTTTTTGCTCACTCTCTACAATTTCATGAAGCGCAATTGTTTTCGATGTTCGCTTTTCGTCGGTGTACTCTTTCCAGCCATTTTCATTTTTCGTAACTCCTTTCTGCAAAACTTCTTCAATAAAGCTATTCCACGTTTGACATGATGGACATTTGCCTAACCATTTCGCGCTTTCATAACCACAGTTGTTACAAAAAAAAGCGGTCTTGACTTTACTCATGCGTTAAAGGTATGATGTAATAAAAACAGAAGCGAAAATTGAAGTGACGTGTTTACATCATTAACGCTGATTGAAAAAGCAAGTAAATGAAATCACAATTGAAGAAAAACAGAAAACATTTGGAGCAAAATGTAGTTGTTTATGATGGTCGTGTCGGTTAGGATGTATAAAAAGTAAAAGGGCCGGCATTGCTGCTGACCCTTTACTTACTAACCCATTAAATTCTGACACTAAATTACAATTTGGCGCCACATAACAAAATTAATTTTCGTTGTTGTTGATAAATTTTGATGGTCGGCTGTCGCCAAAGTAAAAATGCAATATCTGTTGTTTGATTCGTTGATTGTCAACCATTTGACGTTTGTGGACGGCTGCACAAATCTTCACAATGATAATTTGTCAGCGCCTGCTACTCACCACATTAAATCATGTCATAGGCGCACTATAAATGTTACAAATTTTGTCGCAAAAAAAGTTGAAAGAAACTTGGATTCTCGTTTGATACTATACTTATAACACTAAATAAAGTTTGAAATGACACCTTCTGTGATGATTGTTTCTGTAGTTTTTCTTCTGCTGAGTATGCTGGTTTCAGGTATCCTCAAAAGTAAGTTTGCAGCCTATGGCAAAATCGCTCTAAAGCGCGGCCTGACCGGTCGCGAGATCGCGGAAAAAATGCTCCGCGACAACGGCATTTTTGACGTGAAAGTCGTCTCGGTTCAAGGACATTTAAGCGACCACTATAATCCAGCCACTAAAACCGTAAACCTGAGCCCGGATGTCTACAATTCCGCCTCAGTTGCAGCTGCCGGCGTTGCTGCCCACGAATGCGGACATGCCATTCAGCATGCTGATTCCTATCGCTGGTTAATGCTTAGGAGTAAGTTGGTGCCTGCCGTTCAGGTGAGTTCTACCCTTTTGCCATGGATATTGCTTGGAGGCGTGGTCTTACTTAACGCGTTTCCCGCACTTTTGCTCGGTGGAATCGTTTTGTTCTCCATAACAACCATTTTTTCGGTGATCACACTACCGGTTGAATTTGACGCCAGTCGCAGAGCACTTCTTTGGCTTCAAAACTCCCAGGTTACCACCCAGGAAGAGCATCCGAAGGCAAAAGATGCGTTGAAATGGGCCGCCCTAACCTATGTTGTAGCTGCAGTGGCTTCAGCCGCCACCCTGGTTCAATATATATTTATATATAATAATCGCAGAGACTGACGAGTTCCGTAAAAGAAGAATTTTTGAAGGCGGCCGACAGGGCCGTCTTTTTTTGGCAGGGTAGTGAGTAACCGGAAGCATAAGACCGAGATGAATAATAATAAAAAACTCCGGCAAGCCGGAGTTCAATTATTTGTCAAAGTTTTATTTCTTCATCGTGACCGTCGAAGAAATGGAATTCGGTGAGGTGATAGTTCGTGTTCTCGCGCAGTTTAATTTTCTGCCCATATTTCCAACGCCATTTCCATTGCCGTGAATTAAATAGTCTGCCTTTGGTTAGATAGGCATACAAGATCGGATGCACAGCTACCGTGAGATTTTTATGCTGATGCGTTATCAGGTAACTCAAGTTCTTTTCAATTTCATCCTCCAAAATAAGAGTGGAAGATATCTTTCCAGTTCCCGCACAGCTTGGGCAAACCTCCTGGGTATTGATGTTCATTTCTGGCTTCATCCGTTGACGCGTGATTTGCATCAAACCGAATTTCGAAATAGGAAGAACGGCGTGCTTAGCGCGGTCAGGTCTCATGAATTCTTCCATCGACTCCATTAGCTTACGCTTGTTGTCGGGAAGTTTCATATCAATAAAATCCACCACGATGATACCACCTAAATCTCTTAAACGAAGTTGCCGCGAAATTTCCGCTGCAGCTTCTAAATTTGTTTCAAGCGCATTCAGCTCCTGGTTATTGCCTACACTTTTATAACCACTATTTACATCAATAACGTGCAGTGCTTCTGTGTGCTCAATGATTAGGTATGCTCCGCTCGGTAAATTCACCGTTTTACCAAAGGCAGCTTTCACTTGCTTGGTAATGCCGAACTGATCGAAAATTGGTAAGCCGTTATGATGGAACGCAACAATATCACTTTTTTCAGGAGCGATACGTTGAATATACGTGCGCGTGTCGTTGTAGATATTCTTATCGTTAACGACAATCTTATTAAATGATTCATTTAGTAAATCACGTAACATACTTGTCGCCTTCGTTTGTTCGCTTAATATCTTCGCTGGTGCAACTGATCCTTTTAAATTATGCTGAATACTTTTCCAGGTTTCCACGAGCATTGAAAGGTCTTCATGCAATTCGGCAGTATTCTTTCCTTCCGCTGCGGTACGTACGATCACTCCAAAATTCTTTGGCTTGATTGCTTCTACAATTTTTTGAAGGCGCTTGCGCTCGTCTGATGAGTGAATTTTTCGGGAAACAGCAACGATGTCATTGAACGGAGTAATCACAACAAAGCGACCCGGAAGTGAAATTTCGCAACTTAAACGTGGTCCTTTCGCGGCAATAGGTTCTTTTAAAATCTGAACCAGAATATTTGGCTTTCCGTTCAAGACTTCATTAATCTTTCCGGTCTTAATGATTTCCGGCTCTACCTGGAAAGTTCCAAAATCGAATCCGCCAGTAGTGGCATCATTGATGGACTGCTGAGTGAATTTTAGAAGTGACCTGGCGTAAGGACTTAAATCGGTGTAGTGGAGAAATGCATCTTTTTCAAAACCAACGTCAACAAATGCTGCATTGAGACCTGGGATGAGTTTTTTGACTTTTCCCAGGTAAAGGTCTCCCACAGCAAAACTCGCATCAGCTTTTTCATGATGAAGTTCTACAAGCTTTTTATCCTCTAAAAGTGCAATTTCTACACCCTGGGGAGCAGCGTTTATTATTAGTTCCTTATTCAAGCGTTTCGTCTTTTTCCGTCAAACGGATCATCACTGCAAGGAAAGTTTGCTGAGGTGGAATTATTTGAAAGTTATCGCAGGGAGAGGCAATCGCAAAAACGATAAACAACAAATAATGGAGTCAGCTTTAGAAAGATAGAGACGGCTGGCGAAATGGCCAGCCGCTATGAAGAAAATTATCTGCTCTTCTTCTTATGGCGGTTTTTTCTCAATCTTTTTTTACGCTTGTGCGTCGCAATTTTATGACGCTTTCTTTTTTTACCACAAGGCATGATCAGCGAATGATTTAGTTAAATAATGTTTTTTAATATCTTTTGTCGATCAGGATCAAAGCATCAGTATAGTTACACGATTACTTTTTTAATTGCTGGATTCTTGAATCGATCTCATCCAGAATTTCCTTTTCAGTAAAGAACTTTTTTCCAGCTTCATACCATTTTATGGCATTGGCTTTATCACCTTTTCGTTCGTAGGCTTCAGCAAGATTGAGCACAGCTTCGAGGTTTTTAGGCTCAGCTGCAACTACTTTATTCAAACGTTCAACCGCCCGATCGAATTGCCCCGATTCCATCGCACCTAATCCCAGCATAAACTGTGCATAGATGTTAGAAGAATCGCGCTCCGAAACTTCCCTGATCAGTTGGATCCCTTCCATTGGATTGGAACTTATATTTCCGAAGAGATAACAACTACCAAGGCCAATCTTCGTCGAATCATTATTCGGATTGAGTGCTAAAGCCTTTTCAAACAACTCTTTGGCTTCTTCGGCCATCCAGTGTTTTAAGTCCGGATTTCCTTGTTGCCGTAATCCCCCTAAAAAATAGTGGGCTGCAAAGGTGAGGCTTTTCTCCGAATTTTCCAATTTAGAAGCTTGTCCTGTGTAATAGGCATAAGGCAAAAGAAGATGGGCTGTATCCCGCCAGAATGCAGCGATCTGCTTATATACTTTGATCTGTTGTTCTTTGACATCACCGCGAACAACGGCCGTTTCTAATTGATTGATATAAGCCTGCTGCTCAACCGTCAACTCTTGTTTAGAGGAAGTGAGAATGGTATTGATGTCAACAGAATGCTCATGTGCCGAGGGAGAAGCCGCTTGCTGCGTTTTTGCAGTGACTTTACTTTTCGGAGGTACAGTGCGGCCAAAAAAATAAACGAAGCAGAAGAGTAGAACTCCACCACCAATTAAAATGATTTGCTGCTTTTTCACGATTTGAAATAAAATTAGGCAGCGAAATTACGTCTCATGATCCGGGTTTGGTTGATCTAGTTTGACCGATTGTAGTTTTTTAACTTCAGCAACGAATTCTTTGGCTGGTTTAAATGCAGGAATATAATGTTCAGGAATGTGTACTGCAATATTCTTCTTGATATTACGTCCAATCTTTGCAGCGCGTTTCTTAGTGATGAAACTGCCAAAGCCGCGGATATAAATATTCTCACCAGCTGCAAGCGTGTCTTTCACTTCCTTAAACATGGTTTCCAGCGTAACCAGAACATCAACCTTAGGAATACCTGTTTTTTCAGATATTTGGTTAACGAGGTCTGCTTTTCTCATATAATTGAATTTTTAATGGGTAAAAAAAATTCTGTTTAAAAATTGCGTGGCCAACACCCACAAAATCAACTCATTAATGAAATTAGGGCATATTTTCGAAAAAAGCAAGAAAAGTATAAGTTTTGAGGTTGACTGTCAATAGTTTGAAATATTTCCGCTCAAAATACGTTAATAATCAGCAATTTAAATACAGAGAAACCCTATGAATCCGGCCTTTACTGAAAAACTTTTAACGTGGAATTCAACGCTCAATGAGCGGAAGATGCCCTGGAAAGGCGAAAAAGATCCTTACAAAATCTGGCTGAGTGAAATCATTCTGCAACAAACTCGGGTTGATCAGGGATTGGCTTATTATGAACGCTTTATTGAAAGCTTCCCAACAATTATTGATCTCGCAAACGCACCAGATGAAAAAGTTTTCAAACTTTGGGAAGGACTTGGTTACTATTCGCGTTGTAAAAATCTTATTGAAACTGCAAGAACAATTGTTTTCGATCTTAATTCGATCTTTCCCAATACCTACGAATCAATTCTTCAATTAAAAGGAATTGGTCCGTACACCGCTTCAGCTATTGCATCGTTTGCTTTCAATCTTCCCTATGCAGTGGTGGATGGAAATGTAAATCGAGTTCTTGCCCGTTATTTTGGAATTACAACTCCAATAGATTCAACACCCGGCAAAAAATTATTCAGTGATTTAGCAACTGCATTAATCGATCGGGAATTGCCTGCAGAATATAACCAGGCGATTATGGACTTTGGGGCAACTATTTGCAAACCACAAATTCCTTTATGTGAGCACTGTGTACAACAACCAGATTGCGTTGCATTCGAACTTGGTCGTGTAAACGATCTTCCCATAAAAGAAAAGACTATTACCAAAAAAGAAAGATGGTTTAACTATTTCGTTGTGGTTGTTGATGATAAGCTCTACATAAGAAAGCGAACTGGAAAAGATATTTGGCAAAATCTGCATGAATTTATTCTCGAAGAAACAACTGCTTTCGTACCTACCTATTCTGAACTTGCCTTTTTTAAGTCTATCGGGGCAGCACATCCTTATCATATTCTTTCGGTCAGCAAACCGTTCAGGCAAATACTTTCTCACCAGCATATCAATGGGCAATTCATTACCATTAAACTGGATTCTCCAATTAAGAATATGGTCGACTATCAGTTGATAGATCGAACACAGTTGACAGATTTAGCGTTCCCGGGGATCATTAATAAATTTCTTGAATCCAGTCGTTTATAAGCAAAATACCCTCGTGCATAGCCCGAAAAAAAACGGGATTTTTCTTCGAAAAAATTTAACTTTAAAGACGATTGTTTTTAGTTCGGTATCAAATCTTTAAACTTTTCAGTATGAGAGGCGTAAACAGAGTGATGCTTATCGGAAATCTTGGCAGAGACCCGGATGTTCAATTCCTGGAAGGAAATATTGGTGT
>JACMLR010000312.1 GCA_014379515.1 Chitinophagaceae bacterium | reverse complement strand
TGACTCGAAGGAGAGTACAGCGCGCCAAGACGCGGAGCCGCAAAGGCCGTAAGACTAAAGGCTAATTTCGTTTTTATCAAATTGAAAACGTGCTTGGTTCTTAACCAGACTCTTTGCGAGCGCCAGGACTCTGCGAACAGCATTCTATATTCAATATTCTATATTCGATATTCTGCTTCTTTGGCATCCTCAAAAATTCACCCCCACCGTCACTCCCCAATTTCTCGGGTCGCCCCAATGAACCGCTCCGAAGTCATATCCATAAGATAGATAACGTTTGTCTGCCAGGTTGCGGCCCCAGAAATAGACGCCGATTTTTTCATTGGCCAGTCCAATGCGTGTATGCAACAAACTATATTCTTCCTGAGTGATCGTATTTGCAAGATCAAAATATTGCTTCCCTATTTGCAGCCATTCAACACGGGCGATTAGTCTGAAGTGTCTCACTACAAATGGAGTGGCATACTGCATAGCCACCATCGATGTATACTCAGGAGTAAACACTTGTTTCTTTCCACTCAAATCAACTTCGTTTCCATTTTGAGGAACTTTTAATCGGGTGAATTCAGCATCGGTATATCCACCCGTGAGATCGATAGTCAGGTTGTCGAATGGAGTCGCTGATAATTCGATTTCGATTCCTTTGCTTTCAAGTTTGCCAGCATTACGGGTAACTGTTATTGCGTCAGGCAAAATTAATGTTGGAGCCTGAACATCGTTTACGCGTGACAGAAAGATCGCTGCATTGATTCGCACTTTGTTTCCGGGTAATATGGATTTAAAACCAAGTTCAAAGTTGTTGCTGTATTCGGGGTTATATGGAAACAACGGCGGTTGAGATGGATCGGTAGATAATTGCGTGAGGCCACCTGTACGGTACCCTCTGCTATAACCTGCATACACGTGGACATTTGTCGTTGCCTGGTACGACAATGCAAGTCGTGGAGATATCGCGGTATAGTCTACCTCTGCCGACGTATCCGGAACGATGACAAATGCTGGATCAGGTGCTTTCTCATATTCACCCATCACACTGAAATCTTTTTTCTCATAGTCTAACCGAAGTCCAGCTACCACATTAAATTTAGGAGTAATTGAAATTGTTGCCTGGCCATAACCTGCGGCACCAATACTTTTCGCTTTGTTGGTATTGATGATTGAGAAATTGTTATCTGGCGCGCCAACCATTGCTGCATCGTCACCAAATTGTGTTGCCAGCCTGACGGGATTATCCTGCAAAAAGAAATAAGCACCCGCTGTCCATTTGATGGCGTTTGTTGATTGGGCAGGTGAAGTGAATTTGAATTCTTGCGTGAATGCTTTCACGTTATTCCAATCGCGACCATAATCATTGAAAATGGTGATGCCATCGATCGGTGAGAAATCCCCATCGAGTGGCGCATCATAATAACGATGATTTGCCTGGTAGGCAGTTTGAGAACTGAAATTAAATTGACTGCCGCTATAATTTATAGACAGCGATCCATTAAGGGTGTTGTCGATCATTTTGGCAGTAGCATTTTGCGAAAGCTTGAAAGGATTGTCGGTTCCAAATGTTAGCGGGAAAGGCCCGTTGTTACGATTGTTGTGATGCTTGAAGTTCAAATTAATTGACCAGGCTGTTGCAGGCAAATAACGCAGATAGTAATTGCCGGTGATGCTTTTCTGGCGATCATAATCTTCGTTATATACTTCGTTTGTGTAGAAACCATTTCGGCGCTGATACATTAATGCAGCTCCAAAAAAGAGTTTGTTTTCAATGATTGGAGTTCGTACCCCTGCACTGAAACGTTGCTGATTGTAGTCGCCCGCGTTCAACTCGATGAATCCGGATGTTTTGTTTGTTGGTTGTTTGGTAAGAATATTAATAACACCGCCCATCGCATTTCTGCCGTACAAACTTCCTTGTGGCCCACGAAGTACTTCAATCCGTTCGACGTCGATCAGGTTTGGAATATAGGTGTCGAGACCAAATTGATTTACTCCATCGATATAAGTTGCAACAGCAGGATCATAAGAGGTTGTAGTGATGCCGCGGATGGAAGTTACATTGCGGTTATCACCGGGGTCGGCGGAGTACATGTTTGGGATGATTGCGGTCAATTCACGGCTTTGCCATAAACGAAAATCTTTTACCTGGGTGGAAGAAAGTGAAGTTATACTGACGGGTATTTTTTGGAGATTCTCCTCTAGTTTTTGGGCAGTGACGATGACCGATTCGAGGTTAGTTGCCGAGGCAGGAAGAAAGACGTCGATAACAAGGCGTTCATTGGCTTTGATCGTTACTTCTTTATTGATGCCTGAATATCCGACGGCACTCACCCACAAAACGTATTTACCCGGAACGAGATTTGCTATGTTGAAATGACCGGTGCTGTCTGAAAAAGTTGCGTTGTTTGAGTTTAAGATCGCAACGGTAGCGCCCCTGATCAGAGTGCCATCGGCGGTCATCACTTTTCCCGACAGCCGTCCGCGATTCTGAGCAGAAGCGGTAGAAATCATTAGCATCAACAGTGCGGCAACAGCCAGTATTTTCTTCATAAGGTAAAGATAAGCCACCGCGCTTTTTACTGGCGATTACAGCCTGTAATTTTCAGGATTAGGGGGAATGCATGTGGAAAAAAACGGATGTAGTAAATCCCATTCTATACAAGAAAAAATGCGTTCTTTCGTTTAAATGCGAGCAACTTAACCCGATTTATGAAAACCCTTTATTTTCGCAGTACCCTGTCGT
>JACMLR010000311.1 GCA_014379515.1 Chitinophagaceae bacterium | reverse complement strand
GTTGCAATCGAACGCTGTTCCTCGCTTTGGATTTCCTCGGAAGTCTGTCTTTTGCGGAAAATGAACATTTTTGCATGCCTTATAAAGGATTTGTTCGGGACTTGTTCGGGTCTTATTCGGATAAACCCGAACGAAAGCAAAGCAAGAGTCGAACAAGGTGCAGTATCGACTGTATGAACAAGACTTACACAACAGGCAGCTCCTAAGTTTTTTTATTCTACTTCGCCCCGCCTAACTTGCGCTCAAATTCTTGCTTGTCATGTATCATTACAACGTTTTTCCCACGCGGGAATATAATTCCGCGCAATCTGAACTCGAAGGCTGGGTGAAGAGTATGGCCGATCATATGCGCCCCGACCGTATTCAATGGTGCAGTGGCACCGAAGAGGAATACAATCAAATTTGCAATTTACTCGTCCAAAAAGGAACGTTTATCCCGCTTAATCCGGACAAACGACCAAACAGCTACGCGTGCTTCAGTGATCCAAGTGATGTTGCGCGCGTTGAAGACAGAACCTTTATTTGCAGCCGTCGGAAAGTTGATGCCGGACCAACAAACAATTGGATGGATCCGCATGAAATGAAAAACATTCTTGAAGGACTTACAAAAGGCGCCATGCGTGGGCGAACCATGTACGTTATGCCTTTTTGTATGGGACCAGTTGGCTCGACCTTATCGAGGTATGGAGTACAGGTAACCGATTCCGAATATGCTGTTGTGAATATGAAGTTGATGACACGAATGGGTGAGCATATTCTTCCTTATATCTATGAGCAAGGTTATGTAAAATGCGTCCATACTGTTGGTGCGCCATTGCAACCGAGTGAGGAAGATGCAAAATGGCCATGCAATCCAGGAACAAAATATATATCTCATTTTCCGGAAGATCGGATCGTAATTTCTTACGGTAGCGGATACGGCGGAAACGCTTTGCTCGGCAAAAAATGCTTCGCGCTTCGTATTGCTTCAGTTATGGGAAGAGAAGAGGGATGGCTGGCGGAACACATGTTGATTCTGGGTGTCGAATCACCAAAGGGCGATAAAACATACGTCGCAGCTGCATTTCCAAGTGCGTGTGGTAAGACTAATTTCGCAATGATGATTCCACCAGAAGGCATGGAAGGATGGAAAGTAAGTACCGTTGGAGATGATATCGCCTGGATTCACAAAAAAGAAAACGGCAAGCTGTATGCGATAAATCCAGAGGCTGGATATTTCGGTGTTGCACCGGGAACAAACGCGAAAACAAACCCGAATGCCATGCGATCGGTTGAAGCAAACACCATTTTTACAAACGTTGCTATCACAAGTGACGGAGATATTTGGTGGGAAGGGATGACGAAAGAAGTTCCGGATGGCCTAACTGGCTGGAACGGGAAACCGTACGATAAAAAATCTGGCAAGCCGGCCGCTCATCCGAATGCACGTTTTACTGCGCCTGCGTCACAAAATCCGGCAATTGATTCAGATTGGGATAATCCTGATGGCGTAATCGTGTCTGCTTTCATTTTTGGGGGAAGAAGAAGTTCCGCAGTTCCACTGGTATATCAATCATTCAATTGGAGCTTTGGCGTTTATCTTGCTGCAACGATGGGGAGCGAAATGACGGCTGCAGCATTTGGCGAAGTCGGCAAAGTCCGAAGAGATCCATTCGCAATGCTGCCCTTTCTCGGTTATCATATGGGTGAGTACTTTAATTTTTGGCTGCAATTCGGACGTGATCTTCCCAACGCCCCAAGGATTTTTGGTGTGAATTGGTTCCGCAAAGATGATAACGGTGATTTTGTGTGGCCGGGTTTTGGACAAAACCTCCGCGTACTAAAATGGATTGTTGGTAGAATAAAAGGGAAAGCTGCAGCAGTTGAGTGTCCAATTGGCTGGCGGCCTCGCTATCGCGATATGGATTGGAAAGGGCTGGAAGATTTTCAACGCCCCGTGTTTCATGATATGATGATGGTGGATCGCGAACTTTGGAAACAGGAATTATTATCACACGAAGAATTGTTCTCCCGGTTGTATGATAAACTTCCAAAGGAGTTTTTATTTATGCGCGAACTACTGCTATCATCTTTATGGCGATCACCAGAACAGTATCAACTTGAGCCCGAACGTGAATAAAACTAAATGAACACCCACCAACCCTAAAATCAATATTTGTGTTCATCCCATATTAATGGCTTTCCGTCACATGCGTTTGGTGTCGGCTATTTCACGTATTACCATTGTGAAAAGGTTGAATGATGGAAATCCGTTGGCGCAGGCAAGAAATTTTATTTGCAAGTGTAAGTCTCGTATTTATTACGGTTGAACTGGCTTTCGACGGTATTGGGCAAACCAGCATTCGCAGCGATGAGTTCAAACTATTGTTTGAAAAAAGGGGGTTGACGTATAGTTTTATTCGTGATTATTTTCTGCCCCGTCTTGCACCATTCGTAGCCTGTTATCTGGTCATTCTTACAGCGAACCTTTTTCCATTCCATTTACCTAAGTTTCAAAAAGCAAATACTGCCTGGATTCCTGTGGTTTTTGGCATCGTCGGCTATGCGTTCCTGACATTGATCTTTGCCATTGCATTTCGATTTGAATGGATGACAATGTCGTGGTCAACTGAAGTAGATCTCGTTATTAGGTCATATCGCTATGCGTTGCGGGCGGCAGGAATGTTCATGTTGCTGTATTTCCTGTACCTGCTTCTGCGTTCACTTGTGACGAAGGCCGTTTCCAGGAACGATGAGGGGAAGCAGTTCCGTATACTGTTGTTGAACCGCGTAATTGCAACAATATTTTTTTATGCCGCCGGCTTTGAACTATTGAAAGCGTTGGGGCTTCTTCGTACCGATTTTTTAGCAATTATCTATGTATTTATCCTGGTGCCGATTATAATCTCGGTGCTAATAAATACCTATGGCATCTTTCCTTACGTACATAGGAAAAGTATTCCATTTCGCCGTTACTGGTGGCAATTATTTGTAGCGCCTCTTTTTCTTGCACTTATCGGGTTTACGTTTTTTATTCTTGGTGGGGGTCGCGCAACTTTTACGATCGGTATTGCTTTCTGGTTATTAATTGTGTTGATCAGTGCTCCAGTTTCCTGGTTATTGTTTACGCAACAACGAGCCCAACTTGATTCAATTGCAGCGCTAACTGGACAATTAGGAAAAACAACCGCCGATCTGCAATTCCTTCGTTCACAAATAAATCCTCACTTCCTCTATAACGTTTTGAATACGTTGTACGGTTCAGCCCTAAAAGAGAACGCTCAGCATACCGCGGACGGGATTCAGCGGCTTGGAGACATGATGCGATTCATGTTGCATGAAAATCTAAAAGACAGTATTCCACTCAGCCGCGAGATCGAATACCTCAATAACTACATCGAAATACAAAAAACAAGAGTCGGGAATTCGTTGATCAATATAAGCTGGAGCCTCAACACAAAAAACTGCGATCATAATATTGCACCTATGCTGTTGATTCCCTATGTAGAAAATGCATTTAAACATGGTACCAGTACTGTCGATAAATCATGGATCAATATCAAACTTGATTGTACATCAACAGAACTGTTATTTGCTGTGGAAAATAGCGTGCATGCAAGAGTGATCAATAATGAACCAGACTTGAAGGAAAGCATCGGGCTCGAAAATGTTAAACAACGGCTGCAGTTTATTTATCCTGGCAAGCATACGCTTGATATTTTATCAACCGAAACGAAATATCATATCAAACTAAACATTCAATTTTAATTAAAAACAATACTTTTTTCAATGAAAAATCTGTTGCTCCTGCTCGCCACCAGCATTTCTTTGAATTGTGCGACGGCTCAAAATATGCAGTTAACAATTGAATCAAAAAGTGCACATGATAGTCTCTTCAAGTTGGTCTTGTTGTATGCAGATGGCCACTATTCAATACCGGCATTGCAAATCAAAACAATCAAAAACAGGAAGACTGTTACAAAACTGGATATTCCGTTTCCAGTATTTGCTTTACTAAAATTTGATGAAGCTGAAAAGCGTATCCTCTTGATACCAGGCCGAAACCTCTCAATTCATGTTGGCGATAGTGCTGAAGAACATCACTTAGAATTTGAAGGACCCGCAGCAAAGGAGAATCAATTGATCGAGGAGACCCGGCTCGGAAAAATTCCATTTTATCTCAAAGACGAGAAAACGCAAAATCGGTTCGCATCCATGAGTCAGGACTCGCTGGAAAATTATTTGTTTGATGCCGTTAAAACAGACGTATCTCATACCAGTGCTCAAATAAATGCAGCGACCGTTCCAGACTCTATTAAATTGATTCTTTCAAATGATTACCGGTATGTACAGCAATGTTATTTGTATGATCTTTCGTCGAACTATATGCGATGGGCTAAAAACCCAGCAGCAGATTCGTTTGCAGGCCTGGTGATGCGATGGCTTCCAATCCCCGACAGCGCGATGCTGCGAAGTGGATTTTTCGTTAACATGATGACCAGCTACCAGGAAAGGTATGCAGTCAATTTGATGGCAAAGGATATGAGAACCGATAAGAAAGCGGCAACAAAAAAACTTGAAACTGCATTAGGCTTGCCGTTCGACGAGATCGACCGCCAGGTTAAACTGATTGGGGAACGATACATTATCGCATGGCTGTATGCGAAGAACAATCTTCCAAAAAGTATCCAGGATAAAATACTATTTAATAAAGTCCTTGATGCATATTCCGATGGCTATATCAACAGCGCGCGAATATTATTTGATTCACTTCAAATGCAATTTCCCCGAAGTGCATACTTGTCGATTGCCCGAGATCAAATGGCAGAAATGAAACGAAAGTTCGAAGTGAATTCGAATAATGCTGCAATTAAATTTTACCCGGACAAGAAACCGGCAACGCTTGCCGAGCTTATCAAACCTTATAAAGGTAAAATTGTGTATCTCGATGTTTGGGGGACCTGGTGTGGACCTTGTCGGATGGAGATGGATTATGTTGGAGAGATGAAAAAAGCCATGAAGGGAAAGGATATAACGTTTTTGTACCTCGACATGGATGACGATTCGAAAGAAAATGCATGGCACGAATATGTGAAGTTTTATGGAATTGAAGGTGAGCACTATCGACTTACTAACAAACAAATTGAGGGACATTGGCAAGAGATCAAGGCTGCGGGTGGAGAAAGCGCATCTTATCCACGCTATCTCATTTTCGATCGCCAGGGCAAGCTGGTCCACGTTAATGCGGAACGACCAAGTTCTAAAGAGAAATTATACAAACAGCTGAATGAAATTTTATAGATTAGAGCATGCTGAATTGTGTTGCTATTGATGACGAAGACTATGCGCTGCAGATAATTGCAAACTTATCAGCCCGATTGGATTTTGTACGACTAGACGCAGTTTTCAGTAATCCCGTTGAAGCAATCGCGTATTTAAACAGTAATGTTATTGATCTTCTCTTTCTGGATATTCGCATGCCTGATATATCGGGTATTGAACTATTAAGAAAGGTAAACACCGTACCAATGGTGATTTTCACAACCGCCTACCCGGAACATGCCGTAAGGGGTTTTGAACTGAATGCCGTTGATTATTTACTGAAACCGTTTTCCGCCACGCGATTCGAACAGGCTTGTAACAAAGCGCAGACTCTACTCGATTTGAAAAAAAATCAACCGCGCGAAAGGGGCGAAGATATTTTTATCCGAAGCGGTTATGAAGAGATTCGCATTTCCCTTGCAGACATATTATATATACAAAGTGCAGGAAACTATCTGCAGTTTATATTGAAGAGCCAGAAAATTACAGCGCGTTTAACGATGGCAGACGCCGAAGAGTTATTAAAAGACAAACCGTTTACCCGAATACACCGATCCTATATTGTTTCGAACAGGCGCGTAGAACGAGTTGAAAGAACTAGTGTGACTGTAAATGGCAAAAAGCTTCCGCTGGCTTCTGGAAAAACGATCGAAGGATTTCGGCTTTAAATAGTGAAGGATGAAAGAAACTTAGTTCTTTCATCCTTCACTATTTAAACTGGTAGGTGAGCTTTAAAGTACGAGTACTCCTTTCGCCACAAATTGCAATTCTTTTTTAGCCTTTGTAATTTTTTTGATTTCTTCTTCAGATTTACCGGCATCCTTGGCGTAGTGCTGCTGTTGTTTAACAGAAACTTCTTTTATTACTGCTTCGCCATCAAGAACAACTTCTTTCCCAACGATATCTTTGGGCATGAAGAATCCATAGTTTTTAAACTTTACCATTACTTTTTCGCCGCTCGTATTTTCGAGCTTCATCCAGCAGCCTTTTTCCTGGCATACTTCAACTACACGTCCGGTGATTTTTCCTTCGTATTTGTTGTCTTTAAGTTTTTGATCGAGTTCATTTACGGCGATAGAACCATCTGCGGTGGTAGCCGTTCCATAGCTGACGCCTTTGGCAGCCGACTGTGGGTCTTGTGCGGAAACTGTTAACGCACCGATTAGAAACAACATGGCAAATAATCCCTTTTTCATAGTAAGTTATTTTGCCAAAGATGCGCCTAAAAATGGTTCAGACCAAGCCGTCGGTATAAAAAACTACCACTTTAGGGTATTGTGCGGTATCGGATTTTCCTTTCCCTTTGTGGCGATGGTTTTGACCACCATCGCGTTTCCTGAACTTTAGTCACATTCTCATGTGAAGACCCTGCTGAGTCGCGTCAGTAGGGTTTTTTTATTTGCCTTCAATGAGGTTTTCACCCAGGCAAACCAAGAAAATTAGCAAAATAAATAATAAAATAATTAGTGTGAATAACATTATTTCAGTTAGCTTTGGCAATCAATTAATTTGATTAAAACTTACTACCATGTCAAAAGAAACGACCGTTTCAAAAGAAAGTAACGAAAAGCTAAAAGCGCTAAAGCTTACGATCGATAAAATCGACAAAGATTTCGGAAAAGGAAGTGTGATGATGATGAATGAGCGTGGAGAACACGCGCAGGAAGTTATTTCGACGGGTTCCATCGGCCTGGATACGGCCTTAGGAATTGGTGGTTTACCAAGGGGAAGAATTATTGAAATATACGGACCAGAATCATCTGGTAAAACAACTGTGGCGATTCACGTCATCGCTGAAGCTCAGAAAAAAGGTGGGATGTGTGCGATTATAGATGCAGAGCATGCATTCGATAGTTCTTATGCAAAAAAATTAGGTGTCGACGTAGATAATCTTTTGATCTCGCAACCAGATTATGGGGAGCAGGGGTTGGAAATTGCGGATCGCCTGATTTTATCCGGTGCAATAGATGTTGTGGTGATTGATTCTGTCGCTGCGCTTGTGCCTAAAGGCGAGCTTGAAGGGGAAATGGGTGATAGCAAAATGGGCTTGCAGGCTCGTTTGATGAGCCAGGCATTACGTAAGCTCACCGCTACAATCAGCAAAACAAATACGATTTGCATATTCATCAACCAGCTTCGTGAAAAGATCGGGGTGATGTTTGGCAATCCAGAAACTACAACCGGCGGTAATGCATTAAAGTTTTATGCTTCTGTACGATTGGACATTCGTCGTATGGCGCAAATCAAAGACGGCGACGAAGCCGTGGGTAACCGCGTAAAAGTAAAAGTTGTAAAAAATAAAGTAGCTCCGCCTTTCCGCGCGGCCGAATTTGATATCGTTTTCGGTGAAGGCATTTCTAAAAACGGAGAGATCGTGGATATGGGCGTAGAGTTAGGCATTGTGCAAAAAAGCGGAAGCTGGTTTAGTTACAATACCGATAAACTTGGCCAGGGCCGTGAAACAGTAAAACAGTTGTTGCATGATAATCCTGAACTCGCTAATGAAATTGAAGCCAAGATCAGAGAGAAGATAAAAGAAATGCAGGACGCTTAATACAGATACCCGACAACTTGAATGCGTGCCGTTTTTGATTTTGAAAAGAACGCATCGAGCACAAGCTTATCTGATTTAACTATGTTTTGTTTGGGTTAGTAAGTATAAAAGCGCCCCGGTTCTCCGGGGCGCTTTGCTTTGTATAATAACGTTAGAGTGGTGACAAAACGAATGCAGGATTTGAAATGATATCAGCACTATTCTATATTCTATATTCTACATTCCATATTCACAATTCCGCAACCAGACATCTGTAAAATAAAAAAGGGGCCAGAATAGAAATTCAACCCCGTTTTAAAATCCAATATCCTATGAAAAACCGAGGTAAAACTAATACCGTTTTTGCAATCCTGCAAGAGTATTAGTACTAATTTTTTAAAAGTATTTCCCGAAGCTTAATTTTTGATCAATTTATCCTGAAGCAATGTGTTCGCTTGCTTATTGTATATCCGAATCAAATAAATTCCCTTTTCAAGTTCAGAAATATTCAATAATTGTATGCCGGACACCTGAAACTGTGAGATCCTGGTTTTACCACTCGCATCCGCAATCACCACGTCAACCGGTTGTTCAGACCGAACAATCAAAACATTATCTGCAGGATTGGGGTAAAACCGAATCGCAATATTTCCACCAACTGCAATTGAAATAGACTTGGTATAGCGTTGATAACCATCTGCCGAACTACATTTTACACGGTAAACATTTTTACCACGAGCCGGCAATTCATCAATCCAATCCATCTTTCCCAATTCTCCCGGTTGTTTCAAAACTGCAACCGTTTCAAAGCCTTTGTCATTACAACTACGCTCTATTGTAAAAAATTCGAATCGCTTGTCAGCAGGCCTCCAGGTTAAAAAAATTCGGGAATTGTCGCGTATCACGACTTGCAAGTCCTCCGCCATCGCATTTGAATCAGCCGATGACAGGCGAAGAGTTTGTGGTAGCGCAACATCCTCCTGGCAATAAGCAAGGGAGAACCATGCGCAGCAGACGCTGGTTAATAGTAATTTCAGCATATAAAACTTAATGGGTAGAAAAGCATCAGTTATCCACAATATTTGTGCCTGATTGTGGAAAACGTTGTATTGCATTGAAAATTTGATAGTTTGCGTTAAAGAATACTCAAAGCTTCGTAGTTTTTTCAGCTCTCACTTATCAATCATAAAGTAAATGGGTAAAACCAGAAAGCTCAATAACCGAAAAAGAATCGCACTCGTAGCGCACGATCACAAAAAGCTAGACCTGATGGATTGGGCAGAATACAACAAGACTGCATTGTCCCGGCATGAACTCGTTGCTACCGGCACTACAGGAAAATTGCTGGAGGATAAACTTGACCGACCCGTAAAAAAAGTATTAAGTGGACCGCTAGGTGGGGATCAACAGATCGGGGCAATGATCGCAACAGGTGATATCGATGTTCTCATATTTTTCTGGGATCCAATGGAAGCTCAACCACACGATAGCGATGTAAAGGCCCTGCTTCGACTGGCAATTGCCTGGAATATTCCTACAGCTTGCG
>JACMLR010000310.1 GCA_014379515.1 Chitinophagaceae bacterium | reverse complement strand
ATTACTACAGGCACAGAAGCTATGAAATTTGTTGACTCCGGGGCAGATATTCTTATTAGTCCGGTATTTGAAGGCGCGGTTGCTTCTGTTGCCACGAAACGCGAAAGACTGTGGATTCCTGGATGCATGACACCAACCGAAATTCATGTTGCGCTTCGCGCCGGGTGTGATCTCATAAAATTATTCCCCGGAAACGTTCTCGGCCCGCATTTTTTAAAGGCAGTACTTCCTTTATTCAGTGGAATCGACTTTTTAGTGACAGGGGGAGTGGAGCCCACAAAAGAAAACATTTCCAATTGGTTTCGTGCAGGTGCCATAGGTGTTGGCATTGGATCGAACCTGATAACGACCGATATAGTGCTCGATGGCAAGTATGACCTTTTGCGTAATAATACTGCCAGTTTATTAGACCTCATCAAGACCATTCGCTAACGACGGATTCACATATCCCGCAAGGGAACTAAAACTTCAACATGCAAACAGCCGTAGGAAAATACAGGTGGACGATTTGTGGATTGGTTTTTTTCGCGACAACCATCAACTATCTCGACAGGCAAGTCATTTCCCTTGTTGTTGAGGATTACCTGACACCCGAATTTAAATGGACTGAAACGGATTATGCAAATATCACTGTTGCTTTCCAGTTGTCGTATGCCATAGCAATGTTTGGTATGGGCCGTATCATCGATAAACTTGGAACGAAGATCGGCTATGCGTTATCGTTGATTCTCTGGAGTGTGGCGGCAATGGGTCACGCGCTGATCCGAACCACAACTGGATTCTTCGTTGCACGCGCAGCGCTCGGTGTAACTGAATCCGGAAACTTTCCTGCAGCAATAAAAACTGTTGCCGAATGGTTTCCAAAAAGAGAACGTGCGCTTGCAACGGGCATCTTCAATTCCGGGGCAAATATTGGAGCCATTATCGCGCCATTAACTGTGCCATATATCGCGCAGGCATGGGGATGGCGTTCTGCATTTTTTATTACCGGGGCGATTGGATTGATATGGCTGATCTTCTGGTTTTGGTTATATGAAATCCCACGCAAGCAAAAGAGGTTATCAAAAGCGGAATATGATTATATCCACAGTGATGTTGACGAACAGGCTGCTGAAGCGGCCGCACCAGGGAAACCAATCGGCTGGGGCCGTTTACTTGGCTACAAACAAACATGGGCGTTCGCACTCGGCAAATTTTTGACCGATGGAATCTGGTGGTTCTATCTTTTTTGGTTGCCAAAATTTTTAAAAGCAGGCTACGGCCTTACGAAAGATGATCTATCCATTCCAATTGCCCTCGTGTACACGATTGCCGCTGTCGGTAGTATTTTAGGTGGCTGGCTTCCGATGAAACTAATCAAGAATGGAATGCCGGTGTTTAAGGCAAGAAAAACGTCCATGCTCATATATGCCGTTTGCGCCTTACCGGTAGTTACTGCACAGTTGTTCGGCAATACGAGCATGTGGTTTGCCATCGGTGTCATTGGATTTGCCGCCGCAGCTCACCAGGCATGGAGTGCAAACATCTTTACAACAGTATCCGATATGTTTCCAAAAGCTGCAGTTGGATCAGTCACCGGTATCGGTGGTATGGCTGGTGGACTAGGCGGGATCGTTGTTTCCAAATCTGCCGGGTACCTGTTTGATCACTATAAAGCACTCGGTGATATTCAACAGGGCTATCTCATCATGTTCGTTATTTGCGGGCTTGCTTATTTATTTGCATGGCTGGTGATGCATTTGTTTGTTCCCCGCATGCAACTCATAAAAATCGAATAACTAAGGATCGATTACCTTCGCTGCATTAATAAAACCTCATCTACTTGAGAAAAATACTCGTGTGCGCTGCAGCTTTCGCGTTGCCGTTTCTTCTCCCAGCCTGTACCGGGAAGGCAGTAGCCGAACCTATTGTGCTTATTTACGACACCGTGCCTGTTTCCAAACTGGTTACCCCAATCATCAATGAAGGGTCGGGCATTGCCGACAGTAAAAAGAATCCAGGCCATATCTGGGTCGAAGAGGACAGTGGCAATCCTCCTCAGTTGCATTTGCTCAGTCACGATGGTACCGTTAAAAACACCGTCCATATTGCCGGAGCTACGAATCGCGATTGGGAAGACATCGCGCTTAGCAATGGCAAAATTTATATTGGTGAGATTGGCGATAACGGCAGGGTTTTTACCGACTATGCCTTTTACCGATTTGATGAGCCAACAGCTACCACTGATACTGTTCGTACTATCGAAAAAATTTCTTTTAGCTATCCTGATGGCCCACACGACGCCGAAGGTTTTATAGTTGATCCCATCAGCAAAAACATTTACATCATTACTAAGCGTGACATGCCATCGCGGATATACGTATTGAAAGATCCATTCAGTACTACCACAATTGCAGTTGCTGAATTGGTTGGAACGTTGCCGTATGCCGGTGTTGTAAGTGCGGCTATCTCTGCAAATGGAAGCGAGCTGCTGATAAAAACTTACATGGCCATTCAATACTATAGACGAACTGCCGGACAAACTGTAGCCGATGCCCTCAAATCAAAATCAACCACGTTAGGTTATAAACAAGAGCCATTGGGAGAGGCAATCGCGTTTGCGTTGAAAGGTGGATTTTTTACGCTGAGCGAGAAAGGATTCGCATCTTCTGTCAACCTGTTCTATTATCCTAAAAAATAGAATTGATTTTCCTCATCTATTGTCGAATTAGTTCCGACGCTTTTTGTTCAATGTCGCGCATTTTAATGCCGATATGACTTTCATCATACACACATTCACCGTTGCTGATCAACAGGATTTGTGGTGATTCGTGAGATACCATGAATTCATCGGCCACCTGGTTGGATATAGCACGGTAATTAATCAGATCAAGATAGTAGAAGTCGATCGTCGAAGGAGCAGTGCCCGTATCAAGCCTGTTTTTTACCATCGCACTGGTACCGCACCGAATGCTATGTTTGAAAATCAATTGAGGGGTTGATTTTGATTTCTCCTTGATTTCTTCAAGTTGTTCTGCTGTTGTAAGACTAATCCAATTCATGATAGGTCCGCTTTAAAAGGATAACAATGCTGATTATTATTAGTTCTATACCAGCTATTATGCCAATAAAAAAAGGTTGCCATGGCAACCTCGACAATGACTTATGGGAAAAGGGTTAGCGTTTAGCGCCGTATCCAACAAAGCCCTGAGTTCCTTTGCAACCGCCTTTTGACATTCCTTTTGAAGAAGCGCATGAGGTGATAGTCGTAACTACAATCATTAAAACAGCAACTAATACAAATGTTCTTTTCATTTTGTGGTATTTATGAATTTGAAATAAGCCTGATGGATCAAAAAAGGTCTTGCGATCACCAGGTAATTCAAAGGAGGCGGATCAATCTTGTGTTAAAGGGGGAGAATTTTCGGAGGGATTGGATAAATACCAAATCAAAGTAAAGCATAAAATCCCGCTTATGCAAGTCGCCCACTGGCAAGAAATGCTTTTTTTTGCTAAATGATGGTGCTTTAGGTGCTTCGCTTTCAAGTGATAGCTAAAAGGAATCCTTACATTTGCGCCCGACACCTTAATCATTGTTCGTTATCTTATCTTCCTGACATGCTCCAATTAAACAGATCCCTTGCTTTTATTGATCTTGAAACGACTGGTATTAACCTTGGTATCGATCGCATTCTGGAACTTGCAATCGTCAAAATCTCGCCAGACGGAACTCAGGTTGTCAAAAGAAAGCTGATCAATCCGGAAATGCCCATTCCCAAAACGTCAAGTGACATCCACGGAATCACGGACGAAATGGTGAAAGATGCCCCAACTTTTAAACAGGTTTCCAATGAAGTAAAGCAGTTTATTGAGAATTGTGATTTAGGAGGGTATAACTCCAACCGCTTCGATATACCGATGCTTGCGGAAGAATTTATCCGGGCGGGTTTGCCATTCGATTTAAATGGACGAAAGCTGGTTGATGTGCAGAAGATCTTTCATATGATGGAACAACGCACCTTGTCAGCCGCCTATCGTTTTTATTGCAATAAAAATTTAGATGGTGCGCATAGTGCTGAAGTTGATGCATCCGCCACATGGGAAATTTTACAGGCACAACTACTGAAATATCCCCAACTAGGGACTAGCGTTGAAACAGTTTTAAAAGTTACAGGTGAAGAAGATCTTGTTGACTTTGCCCGCAGGTTTGGTATGGAGAAAGGTGTCGAAGTATTCAACTTCGGAAAACATAAGGGAAGATCAGTCGCAGATGTACTAAAAGCGGAACCGCAATATTACGATTGGATGATGAAGGGCGATTTTCCGCTGCATACAAAACAGAAGCTCACTGAAATTTTAAATCGCACGTTGTTAAAGAAGGAATAAATTTCATAGGTTCATATTATGTGCACATTGAAGACTTTTAAAAACCTTATTTTCGGTATCTAACATTAGGCCTGGCTTTTGGAAAAGATCGTGATCATACCTACTTACAACGAAAGGGAAAATATTGCCAAAATCATCGAGACAATTTTTTCCTTGGAGCAGCAGTTTCATATACTCGTAATAGACGATGGCTCTCCAGATGATACTGCAGGCATCGTAAAAGACCTTCAACAAAAATTTCCCGAACAATTATTTTTGGAAGAACGAAAAGGAAAACTTGGACTGGGTACTGCGTACATCCATGGTTTCAAATGGTCACTTGCAAAAGGGTACCACTTTATTTTTGAGATGGATGCAGACTTCTCGCACAACCCATTTGATTTGCGTCGTCTTTATGAAGCTTGTCAGGTTGATGGTGCGGATATGGCTATTGGTTCCCGCTACGTGAAAGGTGGAGGTACAATCAACTGGCCAAGAGACCGACGCATACTTTCCCAGGGAGGGTCGCTTTATACACGCATCATTACCTGGATCCCTATAAAAGATACTACTGCAGGTTTTGTTTGTTACAAACGGGAGGTGCTCGAATCAATTAATCTCGATGAGATAACATTTTTGGGATATGCGTTTCAAATTGAAATGAAATTTGCTGCCTGGAAACTCGGTTTCAAAATCAAAGAAGTTCCAATCATTTTTGAAGATCGCAAATACGGTGTTTCGAAAATGCATAAGGGAATTGTGAAAGAAGGCATTCTCGGCGTTCTGAAATTGCGCTGGTATAGCTTGTTCAAGGATTACAACAATCGTGTAAAAAATACGGGCAGTGCTTTTCCGTCCGTCTCCCGCGATGAGGTACTTGCTAAAAGTAAGTGATCCTTTTTACCCATCTTTGCCGCTTCTATGCGGAAAGCCTTCATCCAACTTCATCTTGCTGTTTTTCTTGCCGGGTTGACCGGAATCTTAGGTCGTCTTATTGAACTTAATGCAGCATTACTTGTGTGGTGGAGATTACTTATCAGCGCCGTCACGATGTGGATTTTATTTGCATTGATGAAGAAGCTGCATCGGCTTAGTAAAAAAGACATCATGAAGGTTGCTGGTGTTGGCGTAATTGCTTCTCTGCATTGGGTGACTTTTTTTGCTTCGATCAAATATTCAACCGTGTCCGTTGCACTTGTTTGTTTTTCTGCGGTCGGTTTTTTTACTGCGATTCTCGAACCACTCATTACAGGCAGAAAATTTCGCGCTGTCGAATTATTACTTGGCCTCTTAGTGATGGCGGGGATTTTCATCATCTTTCATTTCGATCCCGCGTACAAAACCGGGATCCTTGTTGGACTGGTTTCCGCTTTTTTAGGATCGATTTTCCCGATCTGCAACGGCATTTTTGTGAAGCGAATGAATACAGAAACATTAATGACCTATGAACTCACCGGCGGGTTGTTGGCGCTTACGGTGTTGATGCCTGTTTATGTCTATTTGTTTCCAACAAATTATTTTTTTCCAACATCATCCGACTGGGGATGGCTTTTGATCCTCGCGTGGCTATGTTCTGTTTGGGCATTTCAACTTTCCGCGAATGCCTTAAAAAAGATCTCCGCGTTTACCGTTAACCTAACCTATAACCTCGAGCCGGTTTATGGAATCATTCTGGCCTTCCTCGTTTACCAGGAAAATGAACTGCTCACTGGTGGCTTTTATGCAGGATTGAGCCTGATTTTACTCGCCGTTGTACTGCAAACCATCCGCGTTTATCGCGATCGGAAAAATCCATCTGCCATTCATCAAAACAATTAGTAAAAAATTCCGTGTAGCAGCTTCATGCGTTATCTTCAAGCTACCAAAAACTACTGGAATGAAAAATGTATTGCAGCTGGCCGTTGCGCTATTTCTACCTGCTATTTTACTCGCACAAAAAAAACCGCTTGAACATAGCGTTTATGATGGCTGGAAAAGTGCAGGGGAACGGAGTATCAGCAGTGACGGCAAATGGGTCGTCTATAGCATCAACCCGCAAGAAGGTGATGGAACCATGTATATTCATGGACTCGATAACAGTTTTAAAAAAGAAATTCCGCGCGGTTACCTTCCCCGATTTTCAGAAAATAACAAATACCTGGTATTTAAAATTCGTCCTGCATTTAAGGACACGCGTGATGCAAGAATAAAAAAGAAGCGTCCCGACGAAATGCCGAAGGATACGCTCGGTATTATGGAATTGGGGCTGGACAGCGTCCGCAAAATTCCAAGAGTAAAAAACTTTAAAACACCAGAAAAAGGCGATGGCGTTTGGATCGCTTATCATCTCGAGAAAGCCCTTTCTGAACCAGGAAAACCGAAAGCTGCATTGGATTCACTTACGCAATTGAACAACCTGACGCGCATGGCAGACAGCCTTATGCGCGTTGTAGATAGCATTCGGAACAAAGCAAATGAGGCAAAGATTAAAGGTCTAACCGTTTTGCAGGCACCGAAAAAGGATGTCAAGCCGGCGACGAAACCGACTGACCCAGTTGAAGAAGGAACTGAATTGATATTGTATAATCTCGTTACAAAAGAAGAAAAGAAGTATCCCTTGGTTGCCGAGTATTTCTTTAGCGAACCCGGCAATGTTTTATTGATAGAGACGACGCGCAAAAACAGTGATACACTGAGCCAGGCAGCATTGGTTTGGGTTAGTACCAGCAACGGAAAGAGCGACACTATCTTCAGGAAATTCAATGACGCGAAAAGTTATGCAATCGATGAGGCAGGTACACAGTTGGCTTTCGTTGCCGAACGGGATAGCGCAGTAAAAGCACTCACCAAATTTTATAAACTTTATTATTTCAAAGCAGGCAATGACAGTGCGACTCTTCGTGCAGATAGAAATACCGATGGAGTTGTAAAGGGATTAACTGTTAGCCCGGATTATAATAACCAGTTCAGTCAAAATGGAAATAAATTATTTTTTGGACTAACACAAATTCGTAAACCAAAGGATACGACCCTCGTTGATTTTGAAACTGCCCGATTGGATGTATGGCATTACAATGACGATTATCTGCAACCGCAGCAATTGGTGAACGCCTCCCAGGAACTGCGCCGCAGTTACCTCGCCGTTTTTAATGGTACCGATTCCAGGCCTGTTACACTTGGCGCAGAAGATGCAGAAAATGTATCCCTGGCCGATGAAGGCAACGCGGATTTTGTGATGGCAACATCAAGCAAAGACAGTCGTGTTTCTGCCCAGTGGGAAGGTTTCGCAAGGCAAACCGCATATCTTATCTCTACCAAAGATGGCTCGAGAAAAAAAGTTTCTGATAAGCTACGTGCCTTTTATTCGATTTCGCCGAAAGGCAGGTTTGTTCTTTGGTACGATTGGAAAGCAAAGAATTATTTCACTTACAATGTTGAATCCGGCGTGTCGACCAACATCAGCAAAGACATCAAGTTTCCTTTGTGGGATGAGGAAGATGATCACCCGGATGATCCGCCACCACACGGCGCACCATCATGGACGGAGAACGACCAGACTGTTTTAATCTACGACAAATACGATATATGGGAAGTTGATCCGCAAGGAAAATCGGCGCCTGTAAACATTACTCATGGTATCGGCCGGGCAACGAAAGCTGAGTTGAGATATGTTCGCACTGATAACGAGAATCGTTTTATCAAAGATGGTGAGCAGGTGTTATTACGCTCGTTCAATTTCTCTACAAAGTATGAGGGTTTCTATACACTCGACCTCGCGAAGAAAGTGAAACCGGTTCAAATCAATTCACTTCCAGCTTCGTTCAATAGTGTTATCAAAGCAAAGAAAAGTGATCGCTTCATCGTTCAGAAATCCAATATCAATGAATCTGAACTTTTCTGGACAGGAGATCTGAAAGAGTTTAATAAACTTACAGACATCGCCCAACAACAAAAAGACTACAATTGGCTGAGTGCGGAATTAGTAAAATGGAAAATGTTTGACGGAAAAGAATCAGAAGGTTTATTGTTCAAACCGGAGAACTTCGATCCCAAGAAAAAATATCCTGTCATATTTTATTTCTACGAACGCGACGCGGATGGATTGTATAACTATCGTACACCCGCGCCAAGTGCTTCAACCATCAATATCCCTTACTTCGTTAGCAACGGGTACCTGGTGTTTGATCCGAACATTTATTATAAAGATGGAAACCCGGGTGAAAGCGCATACAATTCTGTTGTTTCTGCCGCAAAGGTTTTATCAAAGTTGCCATATGTAGACAGCACGAAGATGGCTATCCAGGGTCAAAGTTGGGGTGGTTACCAGGTTGCATATTTAGTTACCCGTACAAAAATGTTTGCAGCCGCCGGTGCGGGTGCGCCAGTAGCCAATATGACCAGTGCTTATGGTGGAATCCGCTGGGGTAGCGGCTTGAACCGTCAATTCCAATATGAACACTCTCAAAGCCGGATTGGTGGAACGTTATGGCAGAAACGCGATTTGTACATTAAGAACTCACCACTGTTTACTGCAGATAAAGTAACAACGCCCATACTGATCATGCACAACGATAAAGATGGTGCAGTTCCCTGGTACCAGGGAATTGAATATTTCACTGCACTCCGGAGACTCAATAAGAAAGTATGGATGCTCCAGTACAATGATGAAGATCATAACCTGGTTGAAAGAAGAAACAGGAAAGATCTCTCGATTCGACTTTCGCAATTTTTTGACTATCACCTGAAAGGTGCGCCACCAGCGAAATGGATTACCGATGGTGTTCCTGCAACTGTAAAAGGAATAGAGTGGGGGACGGAAACTTCCGCAGAGAAAAAGGCTTTCTAGTTCTGAATATAGAATATAGAATATAGAATGTCGCTGGACGCGCAACAGCTACATTCTATATTCGATATTCTAATCTCCATACTGCACACACTGTTGCAATATCACGCTGCCTTCGATGAAATATACCGCACGAGCGTTCTTTTCGCAATTGGTAACAATGTTTCATCAACGGGGAAACTCAAATCAGTTTCTATTGAATAGACTGCAGGATTGGGAAGAACTTTTCGGTTCCGGATAAGGTCGAGCTTTATGCCTTCGTAGGTATTGACAATACTACGCTCATACTGCCCAACATACTCTGTTTTAATAGAGCGATATTTTTCATCTCGTTTTTCGAAGAAGCTTAAGCGATATTGATACACACGCGTATCACGATAAGATCCTTCGCTGAGGAAAAAATAACCTTCGTTTATTTCGATTGGTAAAAGACCAATTGGATAGATGTTAAGTTTGTCTTCTACAAATTCATAAATTTCTGTGCCGCTTGTTATTGTTTTTTTCATTGTCTCGGCAGAAAATAGAATAATATCTTCCAGCTCGCGCATCAGTTCATCGTCTTCGATGATTTGCTCGTATAACAATTCAAGTTTTTGCAACTGAATTCCGGAAAACTTTTTTGGAAATTGATCCTGTAAAAATTTCTTGTTTTCTTTAAAGGCGACGAGGTTGTTGTAGTGAAAGATGACGTCTGACAACTGAGGGTACAATTTGTTTTCATTAAACTGCCTGTTGATTTCCTGGAGATAGGCGAGGAGCGTGTACTTCTTTAACTCAAAATCAATATATCCATCTGCAAACCAGGTTTCGGATAATGTCTTCATAGCTCAGTCGATTTAATTTGTCAATTAATAAAGACTATTCAGGATCAGTGCCGTTTAATTGTAATTTCGACAAAATTTGTTAAGTTATGAAACTCTCTTTTCTATATTTATCAATACTTCTTTTTTTAACGTCGTGCGGTCATACTTATTATGTTGTGCGGCATGCTGAAAAAGCGACCCAATCGGCAAATATGAGCAGCGATGTGTCATTGAATGAGAAAGGAAAGCAGAGGGCTGAAACATTGAAAGAGTTATTGGGCAATAAGAAAATTGCACATATTTATTCCACGCCGACGATCCGGACAATGAGCACTGCTCAACCGACGGCCGATCATTTTAAGTTGGCGATTGAAAAATACGGCCCGGTGCCGGATTCTATATTTATCTCCAAACTAAAAACATTGCAAAAGAATACACTCGTTGTTGGCCATAGCAATACCGTCGACAATCTCGTCAACGGTTTGGCAGGAAATAAGGTCGTGCCGGGCGATCTCCACGATTCCGTTTACAACAAACTTTTCGTGATAAAAGTGAAAGGAAAAAAGTCTACAGTGAACATAAAAACTTACGGTAACTAAATCGGTCTCGATAAAAAATTACACTTCGCGGTTTCCATCAAAATTCTCGAGTTCTTTTGCAACGGCATTGAGGAATGTTGCACCAAGTGCACCGTCAATGATGCGATGATCGTAGCTCATACTCAGATACATCATATGGCGGATAGCAATCGAATCGCCCTGTTCAGTCTCTATTACAACCGGGCGTTTTTTGATTGCGCCCACGGCGAGGATCGCAACCTGCGGTTGATTTATAATCGGTGTACCCATCAAACTGCCGAAGCTGCCGACGTTTGTTAAAGTAAATGTGCCGCCGCTTGTATCGTCTGGCCGAAGTTTGTTATTTCTCGCTGCACTAGCCAGGTTATTGACCTGTTTCGTTAACCCAACTAGATTTAGTTGATCTGCATTTTTAATGACCGGGACGATCAGGTTGCCGCTTGGCAGCGCGGTCGCCATTCCCATATTGATATCTTTTTTTACTACGAGCTTGTCGCCATCGATGCTGCTGTTAAGCCAGGGGTATTTTTTAATGCAACGCACAATAGCTTCTATAAACAAAGGAGTAAATGTGATTTTCTCGTTCTCTCTTTTCTCAAAATCCTTTTTAACTCTTTCACGCCACAAAACCAGATTGGTAACATCCGCTTCGGTGAAACTTGTAACGTGTGGACTGGTATGTTTGCTATCGACCATATGCTTCGCGATGAGCTTGCGCATGCGATCCATTTCTATAATCTCAACATTGCCGGAATACGTTTTTGCAGGCACCATTTGCTCGTTGCTTTCAACATTCAATGTTTCTGTCGAAGCTGGTCGCTTATATTGTTGTACAGATGACGTTGAAACCTGGACATCACCACGTTTGCCAGATTTCTTATTACTGACATATTCGAGGATATCTTTTTTTGTTACCCGACCGTCATTCCCGGTTCCATCAATTTGCTCCAGTTCACCCATGCTAACACCTTCACTTTGCGCAATATTCAATACCAACGGTGAATAAAACTTTGTTGTACCATTGCTCGGTCGCGTTGCACTTTCAGTGGAATAATTGTGATGCACTGTAGGAGAAGAGGAGACGACGTCTGCTAATTGAGCTTCAGGTTGACGAGTTGTTGGAGAAGTAGGTGTGTTATTATTGGAAGCTTCAGCAGTTGCCTCTGTGTTGATCCGCGCAATAACGGCCCCAACGGGAACAACATCATTTACATTAAATAACACAGAATCCAGAACACCGGCCGTTGTAGATGGAACTTCGCTATCCACTTTGTCTGTTGCGATTTCGAGCAACGTTTCGTCCATCTTGATTGTTTCACCAGGTTGTTTCAACCATTTAAGTATGGTTGCTTCCATGATGCTTTCACCCATTTTCGGCATTACGAGATCAACAAGAGCCATATAGAAAAGATGTTTAAATAATGGTTGAATCTAAAAATGCATTCCCGTCTTGCGGAAAGCGCCAAAGGTAATGATTTGCCAACAATCGTTAGTTGAATCACTGCTCCATTTCGATTATAAATTTTCGCAACATATTCAATGCGTTTTGAGCCGTCATGTCCATATTGCGCTGCCGATCGAACCGGAAATGAAAATGATGTGTGCGAATCCGATTTTTATTTCCCACTGCAATCCACACGGTGCCAACTGGTTTTTCGGAACTGCCACCTCTCGGTCCCATAATACCGGATGTTGCTACTATATAGTCCGTTTTTAATTGATGGAGAGCTCCCTTCACCATTTGAATTACCGTGTCTTCACTTACCGCACCCACCGTGGTGAGCGTTTGAGCAGATACGTCCAGGAGATGTTGCTTGATGTCGTTCGAATAACTGACAATGGAGCCTTTAAAATAATTACTTGCTCCAGATACGCCCGTTAGCAAATGTGCAATATAGCCACCGGTACAGCTTTCGGCAGTTCCCATCGACTTACCATGTGAGCTAAGCAATCTTCCTACGGCTTCCTGAAGAGAAATGTCTTCATCAATTACCATCACATCGGCAACCTGTTGCTTCAGCATATCAAATAAAGCTTCGAGTTCAGCGATTGTTTTATTATCATTCCCGGTGGCGCTTAACCGAAGCTTTACCATTCCATAATTCGGCAAATAGGCAAGTTTGATATTGGAAGGAAGACTGTCTTCAAATTCCTTAATTCTTTCTGCGAGGAACGATTCGCCGATACCTGCTGTAACAAGTGTCCGGTGAACAATGGGATTGAGGTTAAATCTTCCGGCGAGTAACGGTAATACATCTGCCGTCATCATCCCTTTCATTTCATTTGGAACCCCGGGCATTGATACGAAAATGACACCGTCCTTTTCAAACATCATTCCTGGTGCTGTACCGCGCCGGTTTTGGATGACCGTACATACATCCGGAACTTCTGCTTGTTTTAAATTTCGTTCCAACAAGGGCCGGTTCAATCGTTCAAAAATGCTGGTTACATTGACTAACGCGGCCTCGTTCACGACTAATTTTCCACCGAAGTATTGACAAAGAAGGGGCTTCGTTATGTCGTCGGCGGTTGGCCCGAGTCCACCTGTTATGAGTATAATCTTAGAGAGTCGGCTTTCTTCATTAAGTGATTCCCAAATATCCTTCCACACATCACCAATCGCGAGCCGACGATGAACCGCGATACCTACTTTATTGAGTTCCTGGGCCATCCATGCACTATTGGTATCGATGGTCTGGCCGATCAATAATTCATCTCCAATTGTAATGATGCTTGCAAGTACTGGTTGCATGAGAAAAAGTATTATTCTTGCGCAAGGTACAACCATCGAATCGAATGAATAATTACTGTTGAATAATTGTCATCCATAAATATTATGAGAATTTCCTTTATGTTGATGTTGCTGTGTTTCACTGCGTCTGTTGCTTCGCAGTCAATCGCTCCGCGCTTATCTGCTGCGTATGAAAAGTTGATGCGCGACGACCAATTCAAATATGCGATCGTTGGAATGACTGTCATTGATCAGCAAACAGGAAAGGTATTGTTTGATCGAAATGGAAACGTTGGCCTCGCGGCGGCAAGTACACAAAAGATACTGACAGCTGTAACCGCTTTTGACTTACTGGGAGTCCAATTTAATTACACTACGAAATTCTTAACTCGCAAAATAAATGCAACGACAACTGCCCTTTACGTGTTAGGCAGCGGTGATCCAACACTCGGCAGTTGGCGTTTCGAATCAACAAAGCCCGCGCGGTTATTCTCCGCCCTCGACGTCGCAATGCCGACCAGCAGTTCATTAATGGTGGGTTACCTCGACGATCAGCATTATGATCCTGTTGCAGTACCAGGAACATGGATGATAGATGACATTGGAAATTATTATGGAGCAGGGTCATGGAATATTAACTGGCGTGAAAATCAATACGACCTGCATCTCAGCTCCGACAAAATAGTTGGCGGACCTGTATCAATCCGGTCTGAGCCTGGACTACCGAAGTACCAAAATCATTTGAAGGTTGGGAAGCCCGGATCGGGTGACAATGCCTATATCTATTTACCAACTGCAGACTCCGTCTATATTCTAAAGGGTACAATACCGCCAAACGAAAGGGACTTTGTTATTAGTGGTGCTGTGCCGGATGGCCGTATGTTTATGATAGCTGAATTGGTGCGGCATTGGGTCGGTCGTGGAAATTCGGTTACTGCTGTCGGAAAGGTTGAAGCAGACCTCCTGAAAGGAGCAAAGGTGATCTACGAACATCAATCTCCAAAACTCGACTCGATTATTTTTTATTTCCTCCGAAAAAGTATTAACCTTTATGGCGAAGCTCTTCTGAAAACGATTGGTTACCGGAACGCAGATTCGGCACATACTGAGGTTGGCACAAGAGCCATGAAAGCGCATCTGATTTCCGTTAATGTACCGCCTGGGGCAGTCGCGGTGTTGGATGGGAGCGGGCTATCCCCGCAAAACAGAATCACCTCAACCGCGCTGGCAACGGTTTTGCAGTATGCATTGAAGCGGGCATGGTTTAATTCTTTTTATAATGCACTTCCTGTCTATAACGGTATGAAGATGAAAAGCGGGTCAATTGGAGGCGTAAGAAGTTTTGCAGGGTATCACAAAGCAAGCAATGGTAAAATGTACAGCTTCTCGATCATCGTTAATAACTACAATGGAAGTTCGGGCAGCGTTGTACAAAAATTGTATAAAGTACTTGATGAGTTGAAATAAACCGAAATTCGTTTTCACCTAAACGATTGCGTATGCCCAAACAAACTTACAAAAATCATCGACGCTTTGTCGGCACATGGCACATTTTAACCGCCATTGGAATACTCGCACTTTTAGCGGGAAGCAGTTATTATCTCTATCAGACCTACACAAAAGACAGTTATCCTGCAGTACTTTTTTTATTAACGGGATTGATCCTTGTAAGCATCTTTTTGCATGCCCGTCAATTTGCCCTGAAAGCACAAGACCGGGCAATCCGTGCGGAGGAAAACCTGCGACATTTCGTGCTGACTGGTCGTGTACTCGATAAACGTCTTCGCACTTCTCAAATTATCGCGTTGCGTTTTGCCGCTGATGAGGAATTCGTAGCTCTCGCAACCGAAGCGGCAGAGAAAAAAATGAGAAGCCAGGATATTAAAAAATCTATTTCTAAATGGAAGCCTGATATCAATAGAGTTTGATTGGTTGTACAGTCGCCACCAATTTCAAAATAACAAATCTATTTGTTAATTATCTGCCCATTGCTGCATCGGTACTGTATTTCCCAGGGCCAACCAGTAACACCGTAAAGAATCCAAGAAGGTAAAGCATGGCGTCTTCTCCTTTGCCGAATATATCACCCTTATCTATTTTGAAAACAATAACCGCAGTGAGAATCACTAATACTAACGAAGCAAACCGGCTGAATAATCCAATAATCAACAGACCCGCGCAAATGACTTCAGCAAATATTACCAATGACAAACTGATAGTAGATCCCATACCCAGGAAGTTGGTAAAAGTATTCTTTCGATCAGCGAAATGAACTAGTTTCTGATAGCCATAAGGAAACAATAAAACACCCATTCCAGCGCGTAAAATAAGTAACGCAATATTGAATGCAGTGTCACTATAGTTAGTCGAAAGAAAACGCTTCATCACAAATTTTTTTTCAAAAATATGATTTCCATTTTTGCATTTTCTATTGAAAAGAAATGTTAATTGACCCACTTATCCACAGTTGTTTGGAACGATAATTGGTTGTCAATAAAATAATCTCAAACTTTAGCTCGTTAACCCCACACTAAGGAAATTCGGAATGAAAAAAGCAGCGCTCATTATAACGATTCTTGGTCTCACTTCTTTCTCTCTCTTCGCGCAACAAACGCGTTTTTTTACTGACCCTGAAGGTTCATTCAAACAAGCGAAAGAATATTTTCAACGGGAGCAGTACAGCCTGGCATACCCAATTCTGAAAGATCTTGAGCTCCAGCAACGCGAAACCGATCGGAGCAATAATGCGATCGAATACCAGGAATTAAAATACTACACGGTTGTTTGCGGACTAAAACAAAATGAAGAAGGGGCGAGAAGAAAAGCAGAAGACTTCATTGGTTTGGAAGATAATGAAGCACGAGTTCAAATGATGAGCTTCCATCTTGCCGAGTATTATTTTCGATCCGCAGATTTTGCAAAGGCGATTGACCTCTACGATCAGGTAAGTATCGATAATCTCAGCAACCGCGAAATAGCAGATAAAAAATTTCACCAGGGGTATTCTTATTTCACCGTTCAACGATATGATCGCGCAAAGCCACTATTAAATGAAATTCGTGTTGCGAAAAGTGATCCGAATAATGCGGAAGCAAATTATTATTACGGCTTCATTGCATTCTATGATAAGCAGTATAAAGAAGCACTGGATGCGTTCAAAGTTGTCGAGGATCATCCCGAGTATGGCAAAGTTGCGCCCTATTACATCTCTGTCATTTATTACATGGGCAATGATAAGAAAGCCGCATTTGATTATGCAGAAAACAAGCTAAAGCGCGGTAACCTGTCTTACGAGAAGGAAATGCAGCAGCTCGTTGGCCATGGCTATTTTCTTCAGAAGAATTATGCAAAAGCACTTCCATACCTCGAAAGCTATATTGCGAAAGCCGACAAAGTAACCCGCGAAGATCTCTACGAAGTTTCTTATTGCTATTACGATGCAAAAAATTGGAACAAGGCTATTGCCGGATTTAAACAGCTTGGTGGCAAAGAAGATTCGCTTGCTCAGAATTCAATGTACCTGTTGGGAGATGCATATCTTAAAACCGGTCAAAAAGCAAACGCACGAAACGCGTTTCTTTTTTGTTCTGCTAATAGCAGCAATGATGCACAGCGCCAGGTCTCGATGTACAATTATGCAAAATTATCTTACGAACTCGGGTACCAGGATGTAGCACTTACCGAACTGGAAAAATTTCTGAATAAATATCCGCAATCCGAATACAATACAGAAGCTCGTGAGTTATTAGTTGGTGTATTAGCAAACACAAACAATTACAAGGACGCTCTAGCATTGATTGAAGGATTAAAATCTCCGTCGCCACTTGCCCGCAAATTGTATCCAAGAATATTATATGGCCGCGCCACGGAAATGGTCAATGATGGGTTGCTGGTAACCGCTAATGAATTACTGACGCGCGCCGAAACGCTTCCAGATAATGAATCGGTTTTACCCTTCGTTCAATTCTGGAAAGGTGAGATTGCTTACAGGCTTGGTAAAACCGATGATGCTATCCGATATTTCTTTGACTACCTCAAGACGACCGCTTCCAATGGTGAAGTCTCGCCGAACCATGCAAAATATAATCTTGGATATAGCTTCATCAAAAAAGAAAACTATCGCCAGGCTCTTGGATTCTTCGAACAACTTGTGACAACACCCCGGATAAATTCTCCGTCACTCGAGCAAGATGCATACTTGCGAATTGCCGATTGTCACTATATGAATCGTGATTACAAGAAGGCGAAAAGCATGTATGATAAAGTGCTTGAGTTTTCGTGGCCATCATCCGATTACGCCACCTTTCAAAATGCAATGATCGCCGGTATCTCAAGCAGCAAGGAAAAAATCAATATGCTGACCGGTATCAGTCGCAAGTATCCAACAAGCAGTCTCATACCAGACGCCAATATGGAAATTGCCGGTAGCTATTTGGCGAATGAGCAGTATCGCGAATCGATTCCATTTTTGAAAAATGTCATTTCTGATCCAAACTCTTCGTTGAAGCCCCGCGCTTTTCTAAGACTGGGAATTGCATATTTCAACCTGGAGAATAATGCAGAGGCACTTAAGCAGTACTCGGCATTGCTTCAACAGTTTCCAAATTCACCGGAAGCCGAAGAGGCACTGGATAATGCCAAAGTAATTTATGTTGAAGAGGGCAGAACAGGCGAATATGTCAGCTTTGCCCGGAGCATGGGGAAGGAGATTTCCACTAACCAGGAAGAAGAACTTGCGTACCAGGAAGCCGAAGTCCAATTTAACAATGGCAACTTCCCTGCAGCAGCAAAAGAGTTTGAAGAATACCTGGAAAAATTCCCGCAAGGCAAGCACTCACTCGAGGCATTATATTATAAGAGCGAAATTTATTTTAATCAAAAGGATTGGGTAAAAGCCGCCAGTGGGTATGAAGTATTATCGGATCGCGTTCCAAATAAGTTTGGTGAAAAATCATTGCTTAATGCCGCGCGGTTAAATTTCTTTGACCTCAAAAATTACCAGAAGGCTGAAAAGTATTTTGGTAAACTGAAGGAGTTTGCAACGTCACAAGAAACAAAACTGGAGGCAATGCGTGGTTTACTGAGAAGCCAGTTTCAATTGCAAAAATGGTCGGACGCAACGGAAAATGCGAAAGACCTCTTAAGTCAGAAAGGAATTGGAACCGATGATAAAGTGCTTGCCAATCTCGCTATCGCACGGTCGCACCAGGCAGGAGGGCAGTATAACGAAGCAATCACGGCGTACAGAAATGTGGTTGCACTTAGCAAAGCAGCGTATGGTGCAGAAGCGCGATATGAAATTGCAAACCTCTTTTTCATTCAGAATCGTTTCCCGGATGCAGAAAAAGCAGCGTTTGAAGTCGTCAATAAAGCTGGCTCCTATGAACTCTGGGTTACAAAAGCTTATATCTTGTTGGGTGATGTTTATTTTAAACAAAATGATTTCTTCAATGCAAAAGCAACTTACCAAAGCGTAATTGAAAATGCAAAACTTGAGGATCTTCGTCAGGAAGCCGAGCGTAAATTAAAACTTACTGAAGAAGAGGAAAAGAAAGGTAGTAAAGTTGAAAACAGCAATCAATAATTAGTGCGTGGATTTTACTGAATTTAGGACAGACTACAATCAGAGAATAAAAATGAAAAATTCCGGAAAGATATTGTTGATATTAGCGATACTCGTTGCCGCCAGCCAATCACAGGCACAGGATACAACGCGTAAAAAAAGTATCGATATCACTTCGACATTTAAGCCTGTGCTTCGCGAAGCATCAAAAATAAATTTCAACGCCGCACCACCTGTTGTAGATAGCAGCAGACCAACCCTCAATTATAATATCCCATCGCAGAATCTTTTTTTCGCTTACCAACCTGCGGAACTAAAACCAGTAGCACTTAGTATTGATTCACTGAACGCATGGCAATACAGCAATTTTATAAAAGTCGGCGTTGGTAACGTTCACTTGCCATATATCAAGGCAGGGTTCAGTTTCGGCGATGGAAAGTCGACTTATTTTAATGTGTTTGCTGAACACTATACATCAAATGGAGACCTCAAATTTCAAAAGCACAGTTTGACAAAAGTGGGTGCTGCTGCCACGTATATAACACCAAAACATCTTGAATGGAATGGTAAATTGGGTTTTGTAAGCGACAATTATTATCTCTATGGTTTCCGACCGGAGACGCTTCCATTTGAGAAAAAAGACCTGAAGCAGAATTTTCAAACCATTGAGGGAGTTGTCCATTTGCGAAATACAATTCCTACTGAATTTGGCCTTACTTATCATCCGTCGTTGCGCGTGAGTGTGTTTTCTGACAATAAATCGAACAAGGGCAACGAATCGAATAGTGTTCTTGATCTGCCACTGGAAAAAACATTCGGAAAGATGTTTGCATTCACTCTCGGTGCAACAGCGGATCTGACGTCCTACCAGGTTGGTGGCAATGCAAAATTTACGCGGCAAAACAATCTTTATTATATCTCTCCCGCGGTGTTATTAAAAACGCCAAACGTCTATATTCATGGTGGTTTGCGACCATCATGGGATAATAAGGTATTTACGATGTTACCAAATGTAATGGCAGACATCACCACCAATGATCAACGCTTTACGTTTCAGCTCGGTTGGATCGGATATTATAATAAAGGAAGTTATCAGCGTTTTGCCGGTATCAATCCATGGCTTGCGCAACCTGACTCCTTGTTTAATACACGGGTACAGGAACGTTATGCAGGATTCAAAGGTTCTGTAAGCAATCACTTTTCTTACTCTGCCAAAGTGGGCTTCCAGCAATTCAGAAACACGCCATTGTTCGTCAACGATACGATCGACGGTAAAACTTTCCTCATCAAATACGAACCTCGCATGGAGGTGCTTCAGTTGCATGGAGAAGTTGAATACACACAGGGAGAACAATTCTCTGCCTCAGCTTCATTAAACTTTAATCAATTCACCAAATTGCAACGCGAAAAGAAGGCCTGGGGTATGATTCCGCTAGAATTAAACGCAGGAGTTCGATGGCAGTTACTAAAAGATCTTTGGCTGCGTGCCGATCTTTGGGCATGGGATGGCGCGCAATACCAGGGTGAAAATGGAGAAGCTTACAAAGGAGAAACCGGCTTCGATCTAAATACCGGTGCTGAATTCCGAATCACTAAGAACTTCAATCTTTGGATACAGTTAAATAACATCCTCAATAATAAATACGAACGCTGGCACCAGTACGAAACTTTTGGTTTCAACATTCTCGGAGGAATAACATATTCCTTCAATCAACGTAAATAAATAGCCGCTCTCCAATGGAACTTGTCTCTGAGGCTCCAAATTGATTGACCCTCGTACTCAGTTTTAATTTTGCCGATACATTAAAAACCTGTTGCTTCGCAGCTATGAATGGTGCATTGTACAATTATCTTTTGCAGCATAAAAGTTTGAGTATACCCGGACTCGGAACGATCTTCATTGAGCGCGTACCCGCGCAAAGCGATTTCGTTAACAAACAATTGCTGCCTCCTTCATATCATTATCGATTCGACAAATATTTCGATGCTCCCGATAAAGATTTTTTTACCTATTTAGCACTACAGCGCGATATGGCGGATTATGAAGCCATTCGCTGGTACAATGAGTGGGCGTATGAACTGCGGAATCGAATCAGAACAGATAATCCAATCAGGTTGGAAGGGGTAGGACTTTTACACAAAGATCATTCTGGTGATATCGTTTTTGAGGCGGAAAAACAAGTGCCAGCATATCTTCAACCCGTGGCTGCCGTGCGTGTAATTAGAAGCCAGGCAAAACATACGGTGTTAGTTGGTGATCGAGAATTAACCAACGATCAGGCAGTGGATGTGATTCATGAGGAACCGCTACGCGAAAGAAGCCGGTGGTGGATATTCGCAATTATAATTGTTGCCATTGCATTAATAATCCTTTTCTTCCATTTCTATACAAACGGGTTTTCTATTTCATCGTTAGGAAATCAAAACAAAACCAGCATTTCCCGGTGATTTACTCACTAACCTGCAATTCCTCTTTTTATCAATGAGTAACCTGATTACCTACACCCATTGCCCCGTTTGTGGAAGCACTGCGATCAGCAATAGTATAACCGTAACAGACTATTCCGTTTCCAACGAAAACTTTCAGCTTTGGGATTGTGCGGATTGCACATTGCGTTTTACTCAACATGTTCCGGATCAGCAATCAATCGGACGATATTATCAATCGGAAAATTATATCTCTCACACCGATACGAATAAAGGAATCATCAATCGGCTTTATCATTCCGTCAGAAAAATAACATTAAAGCAAAAGTCATCGCTGATTCAGTCGGCAACCGGTCTGAACTCCGGAAGCCTGCTTGACGTTGGTGCCGGTACTGGTGCGTTTTCAGCCTTTATGAAATCTGCCGGTTGGCGCGTCACCGGGCTTGAGCCGGATGAGCAAGCACGAATAGTTGCAAATAAAAATCACGGCTTATCATTATTGTCAACCAATCATTTGTTTGAGTTGCCTGCGGAAAGTTTTGATGCGATTACTATGTGGCATGTGCTCGAACATGTGCATCAACTTCAGACTTATATCGTTCAACTCCGAAAGTTGGTGAAAGCAGGAGGGAAGATTTTTATAGCCGTTCCCAACTATACTTCTGGCGATGCAGAATTTTATGGAAAGTTTTGGGCTGCATATGATGTACCCCGACACCTTTATCATTTCTCACCTGCATCGATGAAACAATTGTTGCGGCACAATGAGCTACAACTCGATTCCATCAAACCGATGTGGTTCGATAGTTTTTATGTAAGCATGCTCAGTGAAAAATACAAAACAGGTAAAGAGGGTTTTGTTAGCGGAGTATTTCGCGGATTCCAATCCAACCTAAGGGCAGCTACGAATAAATCGGTGTGTAGTTCACTTATTTATGTCATCTCAAAAAGTTGAGAACGGTTTACTGCAATTTTATCTCGTAGATAAATGGCCATTTTTTTCCTGTAATAAAAAATGTTTGGCTTTTTGCGTTGAATGCAATTCCATTCATTTCGCGCGAAGCGGGATATTTGTTAGTAATTTCCTGGTTGATTGAGTCCATATTAATACGGCCGACAACCTTTCCACTTTTTGCATCTATTTTCAAAATGAACGGCGTCAACCATTGATTGGCATAGATAAATCCATTCACGTATTCGAGCTCATTGATGTTTGACACAGGCCCATTGTTATCAATCACTCCAACAATATTTGTTACCTGTAATGTTTCAGGATTCAGGAAGTGAAGGCTGTTTGAGCCGTTACTCATAATTAAGTTGGTGCTATCATGCGTCAATCCCCAGGCTTCTTCGGTAGGAGTTTGAAACTCTTTAATTCGTTTAAATGTCAGCGCATCGTGTACAAAAACCTTTCGGTTTTTCCAGGTTAACATATACAATTGGTTATTGAATACGGTAATCCCTTCTCCAAAGTAAATAGCCCGATCAAGAAGAATCCGCGTATCGACTTTCCCGGTTTGTAAGTTAGCAATGCCAGCAGCGGACGGGTATGGGCTCGCATCGGTATCGCCGCCGGAACTTTCAAGCAACTGATCATTAAAAAATTCGAGCCCTTCAGTAAAGTAACTGGTGTCGTGCGGGTAAGTTTTGATGATTGAGTAGCCAATTACGGGTGGGATCGACTCTGGCGGGGTAACTATCGGTTCACCCTGCCCCTGGTTATTGCCATTGCACGCGTTAAGAATTGCGAATGCTAGGATAAATACGGCAGGAAATTTCATAATAGTTAGTATGTATTGTCAACAAAAATAGGGGTTGAAACGGGGTAGTTTCCGGAATCGTTGATAAAATTTTGTCAATGGATTTTGATTTCCAGAATATTTTTTATTGTTTTACAGCAGCTTATCGTTTGACTACCGCCACTTACCCTACTCCGGCGGCTCTTTCCATAACTAGCGTTAATCATCCCCTTTGTACTTTTTTGTTTTTCTGATCATTTGATCTGTACCCCACAATGAAATAAACTGCCCTTACCTGCAGTCATTCCTGTAATTATTTACGGCCTCATTCCTCGTTCTCAATCCTACGGAAAGCAAAGCAATTACCTATGTAACCGCCACAAAAGAAGCAGTTACAATGAAATCAGTTTTACTTGCCTTTGCCTTGACGTTATTTTGTTCACTTCATGGATTCGCGCAGTCGACCTGCGTATCACTGGAGTATGAACAACAGGAAACCCGACGTGATCCCTCCATCTTATATCGCATGCAGCAACCGCTGGCTGGTTCAGGTTCATTCAATTCTGAAGTTATTTCCGGTGCAATCGGATCTGGAAGTTTAAGCGTTATTCGCATCCCGGTTGTCGTTCATATTCTCTTCAATAAAGGGGAACAAAATATTTCCAATGAACAGATAATGTCCCAGATATCAGTCTTGAATAATGATTTTCGACTCGTTCATAAGGATACTGCACAAATCCCACTTCGGTTTCGCAGTGCCGCCAGCGATGTTCATATTGAATTTGTTTTGGCATCAGTAAATCCGCAAGGGTATGCTACCAGCGGTATTGTTCGCAAACAAACCTCGTCGATTAGTTTTGGGATGGATGATAAAATCAAGTTTTCCAATGCGGGCGGTGATGATGCGTGGGATAGTGATCGATACCTGAATATCTGGGTGGGAAACCTGTCGGCTGGAATCATTGGCTATTCCAGCGTAATTGGTGCGGATAAACTTCGGGATGGTATTGTAGTTCGATATACAGCCTTTGGAAATGCGGGAACCGTACAAGCACCTTATACCAAAGGCCGTACTGCTGTTCACGAATTGGGTCACTGGATGGGTCTCCGGCATATCTGGGGAGATCAGTTTTGTGGCAGTGATGGGGTTGATGATACACCGCAACAAGGAAATGCAACAAGAGGTTGTCCCACTGGTGTGATTTCAACCTGTAGTAACCTTCCATTGGGTAACATGTACAACAATTTCATGGATTTGACCAATGATGAATGCATGAATATGTTTACCAACGGGCAACGTGATAAAATGCGTGCATCGTTTGCAAAGGGCGGCGCACACAATGCCTTATTGTCGTCCAATGGAGCAACAGGGATTCCATTACCGGAAGTTGCGCCGGTAGCACCTGCGGCGGACATCGCGATTCGTATGTATCCAAATCCCGCTGTGAATGCTGTAACGGTTGATATCAGCAAATGCGAAAATTTAATCGGGCAATTCATAACGATTCATAATCATCTTGGACAACAAGTGTCGCAAGTAAAGATCACGGCAACGTTGACAACGATCAACATCCAATCATTAAATGCGGGGATGTATTTTCTAAAAGCTGGCAAACAAGGAAAACCATATAAGTTGCTTAAAGCAACCGGTGTAACCACACCATAACCCAAACCAACTGCGTAGAAGGGGATGAAGTAATTCATCCTTTTTTTGTGCCGATTATTAAATAAAAAAGGCCCGCATGTTGCGGGCCTGCAATATTGATTGTATTAATTATAGATGAATTGCTTCACCATATGCAACTTCAATCGCATCTTTCACGCTTTCGCTAATTGTTGGATGCGGATGAATGCTGTTCAATACTTCATGATAGGTTGTTTCAAGTTTACGAGCAGTTACCGTTTGTACAATCACTTCTGTAACATTGTAGCCGATCATATGTGTTCCAAGCCACTCACCGTATTTCGCATCGAAGATTACTTTTACAAATCCTTCGGTATGCCCTGCAGCAGACGCTTTTCCAGAAGCGCTCAATGGAAACTTGCCAACTTTTATTTCATAACCGGCATCTTTCGCTTGTTTTTCTGTAAAGCCAACGGACGCAATTTCTGGTACACAATACGTGCAGCCCGGTACATTACCATAATCCAAAGGCTCTGGTTGATGATTGTATTTCTTTTCGTTGTAACCGATGTTCTCTGAGCAAATAATTCCTTCTTTGCTTGCGACGTGCGCCAAAGCCTGGCCAGGAGAACAATCACCAATTGAATAGATTCCTGGAATATTTGTTTGATAAAATTTATCAACTGTAATCCGGCCTTTGTCTGTTTTTACGCCGGTTTCTTCGAGACCAATCCCTTCGATGTTTGCAGCCACACCAATTGCACTTAGGAGCACATCTGCTTCCAAAATAATTTCACCATTCGCTGTTTTCACTTTTGCTTTTACACCGTTACCACTGGTATCAACAGAAGTCACTTCAGCATTCGTCATTATGTCGATCCCTTTTTTCTTAAAACTTTTTTCAAGTTCTTTAGAAATTTCTTCATCCTCTACCGGAACGATACGCGGAAGAAATTCAACGATAGTAACTTTTGTTCCAAGGCTGCTGTAAAAATAACCGAACTCAACACCGATAGCACCACTACCAACAACAATCATCGATTTCGGTTGCTCTGGTAATACCATCGCTTCACGATAACCGATTATTTTTTTGCCATCAATTGGCATTGATGGCAGCTGGCGACTTCTTGCACCCGTTGCTATGATGATATGCTTTCCTTCAACTGTTTGCTTCTTGCCATCTGCTGATGTTACTTCAATTTGACCTTTGCCTTTCAGTTTACCAAACCCCATAACTACATCAATCTTATTCTTTTTCATCAAAAACTGCACGCCCTTGCTCATTTTATCTGCAACACCACGGCTTCGTTTAATGACCGACTCGAACTGTGGTTGCCCAGTTGCTTCGATCCCAAAATCTTTTGCGTGTTTGATATACTCAAAAACCTGCGCGCTTTTCAATAATGCTTTTGTTGGAATACAACCCCAGTTAAGACAAACGCCACCAAGACTTTCTTTTTCAATAATTGCCGTTTTAAAACCCAATTGCGATGCGCGGATTGCTGCTACATACCCGCCAGGGCCACTGCCAAGAACAACTACATCGTAGGCCATAGTATAGTATTATTTAGTGTTTTATTGCTGATGTTTAGGACGTGCGAAGCTACTTCACCAGCGGCAAATCGCCAAAACAGCGTAAAGTGCCTTCATGCAAATGCATTGACATCCAGATCAGTCGGTAGCTCGCCATTTCTATCAACCGTGACAACGGATTTGCTATTTTTAACGATGCAACGATTCTTCCTGATAGCGATGATCGCACTTGCTTCTTGCAACACGGGGTTTCATTTACCAGCAAAAAACCCTTCGCCCAATGCCACGGGTGCTACCGAATTATTTCGTCAAATCGGAGCAATGAAATGGGACCAGCGAGAACTCATTTTGTTTGATGAGATCGTGAAAGGAAATATTCCAGGCTTTCTTCGAAAATTTGTTCCGATTACAGTCGTTCTCACGAACGGCAATAAAACGATTAAAGCGGTTTATTATGTTTCTCCCGATTATTTATCAATCGGGAGCGATGCGGACTGGGCAAGAATTCCTTTGACACCTATGACTGCGCAGCGCATTGCTGACACCTTTCAATGCTTTCTGCCAACTCGAAAAATGGTTGACGATATTTACAGTCAGGCAACCATCAAACTTGAGCCTGTACCATTGTATGCAAATCGCGATAGCGCACTTATCTTCTGGCATCATCATCTGATCATCGAGGGACAACGGAAGAACAGGAAAGGACTGACTGCAGGAATAAAAAAAGATGTGGTAATCTCCGAGAAGGTTTCAGCAGATCCAAAACCGAATCGTGTCGCGATTTATGGCTGGCATAAATTGGACGGAAAGGCGATTCAACCATTGTATACAGGACATGTAAACTGGTATGTGGATTACAGTCACGGTATCCGCCTCGTTTACCGAAAAATTAAGATTGATAATCGATGGATGGATTATAAAGAGGTATTGAAAGATCCTGTATTGCGAAAACTATTGTGTGATGAAAGCTCCTGCGATTTTTTCGCATATCCCACGAAGTGATTACTGTATTTTTTTAAAACCCTTACCAGTCCAAAGCCATAGTTGTGGCTCGCAATCTTCGCAGGCCTCATAGAATCCATCGGCCGAGGGCGGATTAACGATGAGCAGTTTGCTATCTGTCTTAAATTCATAGCCAAATGAAGCGTGCGGGCCGTCGTACACTTTCCCATTCCTCATATCCGTCAATGTACTTGAGTAACATCCAAGCCCGCAAGGAATAGAAGCAAACGCATAAGCTCCTCCAAAATCGACACCCTGTTTCACTGCCAGCAGGGTAGCTGCCCGGTATAACTTTGCAAATTTGCTTGTAGAATAATTTAGTTTTAAAGGTTTCTTTTTGATCTTTTCAACCTTCACTTTGAAGTTCACAAAACGCTTAATCGGGTTGAACCGATGTTTGATTATTTCATCATTTTCCGTTTCAGCGCTTGCATGATCTTCATTTACAACAGGCCCCGAAGCAATCGGGATTTGTTGATTGTTGGACGATTCAACAGGCTGAGCTGTAAACTTGTTAAGTGTATCTGTTTTATCAGCCTGGGCGTAGGTTTCAGACGAAATTATTTGTTGAAGGGGTTCCTGTAAATTTATTGCAATTGTGTCGGCAGAGCGCATCGATAATGACACTTCCTGGTTCGCCGCTTCAGAATTACTAAACACCCGGTGCCCGACCCACCCCATCACGAACATGGCTGTAGCTGTGATTGCCAGTACGAGCAGGGGTTTTTTCATGCACCTATAACGTCGAAATGGGTTACCGTATTATGGTTACTGAGCCGCTTCGCAGAGGCTCATTCGGCATTTTTAGGTCGATTACATAATAATAGGTACCGACAGGGAGTGGCTGATTGTTCATTGTACCATCCCAGGCATTGTTGTAACCGACACTCCGGTAGACCCGTTGCCCATAGCGATTGAAGATCTCTGTGACCGAACTGGCGAAGAAATCCAGCGGCTCGATTACCCAGCGATCGTTGATCCCATCCCCATTCGGAGAAAAAACATTTGGGATTAGCATCTTCTCATAAACTTTGATGAACACATCGTCGGTGGCCGTTCCGCAGCCATGAGTAGATTCTGCGTGAAGTGTGTAGATCGCGCTATTTGCAGGATTAACAAGCGGTGTAAGAATTAGGGGATTGGAAATGTTGAAGGTCGGTGTCCAATAATAGGCGATATCCGAACCAGCAATTTGGCCATCCAGTTTTACACTGTAACCGGATGTCATTTTCTTATCGGGCCCCGCATTGGCTAGCGGTTTTTTCCAAACGTATACGAGGGTATTGGCTGTATCGAAACATCCGTACTCATTAAAAGAATACACGGTGTATAAAGTTGTATCAACAGGAGCAACCACCGGATTGGATACTGTATCGGATGAAAGTCCGGAAGCAGGTGTCCATAAATATCGTAAGCCTCCACTTGCCTGGATGTTTGTCGAAGCGCCTTCACAAACTGAAGTTGTTGCCACAACTTGTGTTGTTGGTGCGGGATTTACTATCAATGTGGTGGAGTCCTGATCTGTACAACCGTGCGTATCTGTTATAGTCACTTTATACCAGCCCGCGTCACTCAAGTTGGCATTTGTAATCACCGCACCTTGAATTTTGCTATCGTAATTATTAGGTCCGACCCACGAATAAGACACACCGCCACTTGCACTTAACGCGATATCAGTTCCGAAACAACCCGTAAATGTGGGTGGGATCACTACGTTCGGCTGAACCACTTCAATTCGAACGGTATTCGATGACAACCTGCAGGTGACTAGTGTTATGTTCACTCCTCCATCGGCAATCAACATGCGGTAAAGAAATACGCCAAGTCCGCTCGCAGGCCGTAAGTAATTGTTGGAATTTGCACCAGGCACATCCGACCAGGTAATACCATTGTCCAGGCTCTCCTGCCATTGGAAGGAGGGGCTAATATATACTCCCTGCGAATAGGTGGCCGATAGCATGAAATCTTTTGCTTCGTTCTCACAAGCAAATAGTTCAGGAGTGCCCGTAACAATTACGGATGCATCCACCTTTGGTCCGCATGGTCGAAACGTGATGTCATCCAATGCAAGGTCATTCCCACATCCACCGGGTGCATTGTTGGTGAGGCGAATAACGACATCCGGAATTCCAAGCGGTGTTTGAAAAAACAAACCATATTGATTCCACTCTCCTGTGTTACCTGAAATAATATCACCGGTGTTATAAGTTGTCAAAACATTTCCATTGAGATCTTCGATTCGGAACGTCAGGTTTGGACGAATACCGTTGCTGTTGCACGATCCAGGTCGTAACACGTTCGCGATCCACGCAGCAAATTCATAACTGGTATTTGGGCAAAGCCCGCGAATCGTATCAAGGTAAAAATCACCCGGTTGAAATGATGCATTGATCAGCATAAAATATCCATCTGCATCCGTGGGTGTATGATCTTGTGGAAGACTATGCCAGGAGTTGGAAAAACAATTGGAAGTTGAATTAACGACTGAATACTGTCCGTCATTTGGACAGCTCGTAAAACTGTGATTGTAAGTAGTGGTGGCACCAGGCAATGGTGGCCCTAAAACGGTACCTGTTCCGAAATTGATATTTACGACGGCATCCCCCAAACTGCCGGTACAAAGTTGTGCCTTTGCCGGATGAATAAGTGAAAGAAGGATAAAGCTTGTAAGAAGAAGTGATTTCATTTATTAGTGCCGGTAAATATAATAGCTAGTTTCCACATTATTTAATGCTCATCTGGCTAAAAAGGTTCTATGAAAAACGAGCGTATATTTGCGCGGGTTTTAAAAAAACTCCGACTACAAGCATATGGCTGACCTGATTGCGCAATTAAACGAAACTACTGCCTTTATCCGCAAGCAATACCCGCACGAACCTGTTGCAGGAATCGTTCTCGGAAGTGGCCTTGGCGATTTCGCCAGCCAGATCGAAATCGAAAAAGAACTGGATTATAGGGACATCCCGCATTTTCCAACATCAACAGTTGAAGGACACAAAGGGAAGCTCATTTTTGGAAAGCTTAGTGGAAAGCGTGTTGTGGCAATGGCAGGCCGCTTCCATTTTTATGAAGGTTATAGTGTTGAAGCGATCACCTTCCCGATTCGACTAATGAAATTTCTGGGGATCAAAGTGCTGTTGCTTTCAAATGCGGCTGGCGGAGTAAATCCCGCGCATAAGGTGGGCGATCTGATGATCATCAATGATCATATAAGTTTCGGAACTCTCAATCCATTAATTGGAAAAAATATCGAGCAACTTGGTCCGCGTTTCCCTGATATGAGTGAGCCTTATTCAAAATCATTAATTGCAAAAGCGAAGGCAATAGCGAATAAGCAACAAATCCCGGTTCATGAGGGAGTATATTTTGTTGTGACTGGTCCAACCTTTGAAACAAAAGCGGAATATAAGATGATCCATTTGTTGGGGGCCGATGCAGTTGGAATGAGTACGGTGCAGGAGAATATCGTGGCGGTACATATGGGGCTTCCTGTTTTTGCAATCAGTGTAATTACTGATCTGGGTATTGGTCACCAGGAAACAATTACACATGAAGAAGTGTTGCGTGCAGCTAAAAATGCCGAGCCAAAATTGTCGATATTATTCAAAGAGTTGATTGCAGAAATTTGATCGTTCACTTTAACGTTACGGTAACCGCAACCGACCTATAATCATTTATTTTCGTTGTTTAGACGTAAGCACATCCGTTTGTTGAAGAAAATTTACATAGTTGTTATTGGGATCCTGGGAATGGCTGCTATCAGCAGTCAGTTGCATGCGCAAAATCCTGTTCGCGCGATCCAGGGCGCATCAGGTCGTATGCGATCGGCAGGCAGCTTAGGTACCCAAGACAGTCTTCAGCATCGTACCGGTTTGGAAGATTCAATCACGATCCGGTTTCGATACCTGGATTCCAGCCGACTTCAACTATTTGATTCTTCCATTGTCGATTTCACCCGGAAGTTTCCGATTCCCTGGTATGCCATTACACTTGGCAATTTGGGGAACGCGGTCGAAAATCGCCGCTTTCATCCTATTATGGAAGCAGGTTGGGATCATGGCTTTCACGCTTACGACCCTTATAACTTTACCATTGACGAAACGCGATTTTTCAATACAACCCGACCTTATTCCGAAATTGGTTATATGGTTGGTACAGGTCTAGAGCAATTGATCAATATCCTTCATACGCAAAATATCAAACCCAACTGGAACGCATCCATACAATACCGGCTCATCAATTCTCCCGGAATATTTCAAAATCAAAATACAAGTCATAACAGTTATCGGCTCACCTCGTGGTATCAATCGAAAAATAAACGGTATTCAAATTTCTTCATCATCGTCGCCAATAAACTTGGCTCTGGCGACAACGGTGGAATATCATCAGAAGCAAATTACCTCGACAGTTCAAGCTATTTGGATAGTCGTTTTAATATTCCAACACAGATTGGTGGATCGCAATTGGCTAATCGAAATCCATTTTCAACCGATATAGCAACGGGAACTACTTTTACGAATGCCTCTTACTTCTTGCGGCAACAATACGATCTCGGTCAAAAAGATTCAATCGTAGTCAATGATTCAACCATCATTCCATTGTTCTATCCGCGGGTTCGATTTGAACACAGCATTCGATATAGTACATACAAGTATCGTTTTAAAGATTTCGATGCCGACAGCGCTTATTATAATGACAATTATAAATTTAATTTCTCTCCCCTAAAAGATTCATTCGTTCGGCAGGATTTCTGGAAAGAACTTATAAATGATTTTTCGATCTATCAATTCCCCGATGCAAAAAATTCTCAACAGTTTATTAAAGTAGGAGCGTCCTTCCAGGTATTGAAAGGTGATTTTGATACGGGACTCGTAAAAAAATCATACACCAATCTTTGGCTTCATGGCGAGTATCGAAACAAAACAAGAAACCGCAAATGGGACATTGAAGCTTATGGAAGTTTTTACCTCAGCGGTTTAAATGCGGGTGATTACAACGCACATTTAAGTTTACAACGCTTACTCTCTGAAAAACTTGGTTATTTGCGTGTCGGTTTCGAAAATGTGAATCGAACTCCGTCGTTCGTTTTCAATAGCATAAGTAGTTTCTATTTCGACCAGGCGAAAAATCTTAACAAAGAAAATACAACCCATATTTATGCTGCGCTTGAACGACCTAAACAGCGATTAGTCATCAGCGGGAGCTATTATCTGCTCAGCAATTATACTTACCTGCGAAATTTCTACGAGGTTGCCCAGGCTAGTTCTCTGTTTAATGTACTTCGGGTGACAGTGGAGAAGGATTTTCTCCTGGGAAAGAAAGGCTTTCACTGGAGAACCTGGGTAATGTTCCAACAAAAAGCTGGCAATGCTGAACTCAACCTACCCCTAATTTATACGCGGAATCAGCTAGCATACGATGGAAATTTCGGTTTCCGCAATTTGCGCATCAGTACCGGACTTGAGTTCAGGTATTTTACCCCTTACAAGGCAAATAATTACTCGCCACTACAGGGTCAATTTTTTTACCAGGATACTGTTCAAATCTCACTTCGCCGACCCGAAATCGCTGCTTACGTGCACTTTAGAATCAAGGCTTTCACGGCCTATGTCCGCGCCGAGAATCTCAATGCAGTCGATATCAAAAACGGCGGATTCTCGAAAAACAACATTGTTGCTCCAAATTATCCAACCCCAGGACTTCAAATGAGGTTAGGTATCTTCTGGAGTTTTGTGAACTGATTGACAATCAGCTATTGCAATTCATCGACCTCAACACTATCTTTGCAGCAGTGAAAAAAATCACGGTTACCATATTATCAGTGTTGTACATGACCATTGCCTGCGGCGTGATGGTAAATGTCCACTACTGTATGGGGAGTCTTTCATCCGTTGAGTATGGACATGGTGAGGAAGAGACTTGCGGCAAATGCGGCATGAAAGAAAAAAAAGGCTGTTGCGAAACGGAATACAAATTTGTAAAGCTTGACGGGGATCATCAACTAGCAAAGATTTCAATTGATTTTTTTCAGGCTCCTGCACTACTGCCTTCATTATTGACAGACTTTTCAGCAACACCCGGTTTGCTGTCCTATTTATCTCTTCAATATCACTCTCCACCCGATCCAAGGGTTAACGAAGTCTACTTACATAATTGCGTTTTCAGAATTTGATTCCTTTCCTTCATGGTCGATGAACCGAAAGGCATTTATTTTCTTTTATTTAAAAAACTGATTAATGAAAACGCAATCTATCCTGCTAACAATAGCATTCGTATGTACATTAGGTAATTTGAGCATTGCTCAAACAGCAAAAAAGGATACCATCAAAGTTTGGGGCAATTGTGGCATGTGCAAAAAAACGATTGAAACTGCGGCAACAAAGGCAGGTGCTTCAACTGCAGACTGGAATACCGATACAAAAATATTATCAGTTAGCTACAACGCAAAGAAGTCGAACGCTCAGAAAATTCAACAAGCAATAGCAGCCGCCGGCTATGACACAAAGGACCTGACGGCTCCGGAAGAAGCTTATAATAATCTGCATGCATGTTGTCAGTACGATCGCAAAGCAAATGAATCAGCGGCTGTGTCCAAAGACGACT
>JACMLR010000309.1 GCA_014379515.1 Chitinophagaceae bacterium | reverse complement strand
AATAGATAGCGAAAAGCTTTCGTACAACCCATCAATGGTGATACGGACATAAATTAGCCTGGGTACTTTTTTATCTTTTGACTTGCTTTTTAGATAAAAAAGGATGGTCAGCTTTTGTTTGACTTGCATACTGCTTCATTTAAGATTTTTAAAAACTCTCTTTCAACCTCACTGTCAAAGTAGTGATCCACAATAGATTCCTCGTGACCCCAAAGGTAAAAAATGCAAGGGGTCACGATAAGGGTCACGAATTGGCCTCTATAAACCTTTTGCTTTGATTTTGAATGATGCAGCTATTTTGTTAAAACAGGCTGGGTAAGCGTTTTAAACGAAAAAGGCGCAATTTGGAATTGCGCCTGAGTGATCCGGATTGGATTCAAACCAATGACCTGCTGCTTAGAAGGCAGCTGCTCTATTCAACTGAGCTACCGGACCGTTCTGCGGCTGCAAAACTAACAAAATTGACTCATGTCTCAAACTGAATTTTCGATCTGCCCGGGTTAAAAAAATTATCTTGCAGCGCTTATGAGAAGTTATGATGATAGTTATCGCCACAAGGGGCTGCGAAAACAACTGATGGATACACTCCGCGATAAAGGGATCAGTGACGAAAAAATCCTGGGCGTAATGAATGACATCCCACGTCATTATTTCCTGGATTCAGCATTCGATAAAGTGGCCTACGAAGACAAAGCCTTCCCCATTACAGAAGGGCAAACGATCTCACAGCCTTATACTGTTGCTTATCAAACCCAATTACTACAGGTTCGACAATTTGACAAAATCCTTGAAATTGGAACCGGCAGTGGATACCAGGCAATGGTTTTGGCTGGAATGGGTGCACAGGTTTTTACAATTGAGCGCCAAAAGAAGTTGTTCGATGAGCATCGTACCTTCATTCTTCGTGCAAAATATCCGTCAATAAAATATTTTTATGGTGATGGATTTGAAGGTCTGCCCAGCTACGCACCATTCGACAAAGTATTGATCACTGCAGCGGCGCCTTTCATTCCACCAAAGCTGATCCAGCAAATGAAGATTGGAGCCAAAATGGTGATTCCTGTAGGTGAAGGAAATGTGCAACGTATGTTACGGCTCACGGTTCTTCCAGATGGTTCAGTAAGTGAAGAGATGTTTGATAATTTTTCTTTTGTGCCGATGGTCAGCGGCCGTAATGGTTAGGCAAATTCAATTAGATAATATACATCACGATAAATTTTAGCTCGATGAGGAAATACATTTTGGATGCATCAACGGCAGCAAAAAAACTCGAACGGATGGCCTACGAGATTATCGAGAATAATGTTGGCGAAACCGCACTTGTGTTAGCTGGTATTCGTGTCAGCGGTAGTGTTGTAGCTAAAAATATCCAGCGCTTATTGGCCGAGATCAGTGATATAAAAACGGAGTTTATCTCAATCGATCTTGATAAAAAAAATCCCAAAGAAGTAACATTAAGTTCTCAACCGGATTTCAATAATAAGGTGATAATCGTTATCGATGATGTGGCGAATAGTGGTAAAACGTTGCTTTATGCAATGAAGCCTTTTCTTGATCATCATCCGAAAAAAATTCAAACACTTGCATTAGTAGAACGCACCCATAAAACGTTTCCAATTTCGACTGACTTCTCCGGTCTCTCGCTGGCAACAACTTTGCAAGATCATATTTATGTTGAAGTAGATGGCGATAATATCATCGGCGCTTACATGGAGTAATAAGTTTGCGTCAACAGGTTCTTCTATCAACAATTTCTATCTTCTAATCTTTCATAAAAACATGGATGTAAAAATTAACGAGAGTTGGAAGGCCGTTCTTAAAAGTGAATTCAACAAACCTTATTTCCTGCAGATCGTCACTTTTCTGAGAACGGAAAAGATGGCCGGCAAAACGATCTATCCTCCCGGTCAGCTTATGTTCAATGCGTTTAATACTACGCCTTTCGATGATGTAAAAGTTGTTTTACTTGGACAAGACCCGTATCATGGCCAGGGCCAGGCACACGGACTTTGTTTTTCTGTTCAAACAGGCGTTAATCCCCCACCCTCACTGGTCAATATTTATAAAGAATTGAATACAGATATTGGAATGAAAATTCCTGAACATGGAAACTTGACAAAATGGGCGGAGCAAGGCGTTTTATTACTCAACGCGTCACTTACCGTTCGCGCAACCGAACCAATGAGTCATTCGAAAATTGGTTGGTCAGAGTTTACGGATACTGTTATTAAAAAAGTTTCTGATCAACGAAAACACGTTGTTTTTTTGCTGTGGGGTAAATTTGCACAAGAGAAACAATCACTGATTGATGAAACAAAACATCTTGTGTTGAAAGCAGCTCACCCTTCGCCATTCTCTGCCAACAACGGCTTCCTTGGGTGCCGACACTTCTCAAAAGCGAACGAATACTTAACTCAAAACGGAATTGACCCCATCGACTGGTCATTATAAAAATGAATTGGTTCAAAGAAATTTTTGCACGGATTTGGGCAGTGTGGGGCATCATCAGCTTCATCACAACTTTCCTGCTTTTCTTCATACCATCGATGCTCACGCATCTTTTGCCTGAACCCTCAAGTTCGAAAGTTTTTATTCGCATTGCCCGGCTATGGATGGATATCTGGCTGTTTTTAATTGCCTGCCCGGTAAGAGTGAAAGGTAAAGACAACTTCAAGCCAGGTGTAACGTATATCGTTACTTGCAACCATAACTCGCTTATGGATGTACCAATTTCATCTCCTTATATTCCGGGCGCTAACCGCACGATTGCAAAAACTTCTTTTGCAAAGATTCCCTTGTTTGGACTGTATTATCGAAAGGGTTCGGTATTGGTTGATCGAAAAAGTGACAGTAGCCGGAAAGAAAGTTTCATAAAGATGAAAGCAGTGTTGGCTTCTGGCATTCACATGTGCATTTATCCTGAAGGAACGAGAAATAAAACAAATCAACTGCTGGGCAACTTTCACAGTGGCGCGTTTAAACTGTCAATCGACACCGGCAAATCGATCCTGCCGGGAATTATTCTTCATACCAAAAAAGTAATGCCTGCTAACAAAACTTTTTACCTACTGCCACACCGGCTTGAATTTCATTTTCTTCCTGCAATCGAAGTAATAATTGGAGAGAACGGGGATAAGCTGAGGGAGCGAACGCGTCGCATTATGCAAGCATACCTTGAATCAGTAGTGAAATCTTAAGTCCCGTAGAAGTATCGCGTGCGATTTACACGCAGGTCACGAAGCAACCCCGATTTTGGATTGAGTGTGATATTAAACGATCGATATAGACCGATTGGAGTCACGTTGATCGATAACTGCCAGCAATGCATTTCTCGTGTGATGAAAGTGGTGAGCGACTGAATCTTGGCAGATTTGAAATCATAATAACCGCTCATTCCCAGTTTCCATTTTGGCGTGAGACTAAAATCGCCTGTTGCATTTAAACTACTGAAAATCTCACTGCGAAAGCCGCTGTAATCCGGTCGGAATTGCCGCGAATAACTAAGCGAATACGAAAGGCTAACAGACCATGGCACTTCAAAATCTACAAACTCTGCTGGATTTTGACGAACATATTCGAGTTGTAGCATTTGTTCTTCCATGGTTTGTTGCGGAAGATTTGCGTCTGCAACTGCCTGGTCTTGTTTCTTTTTTGATTCGTCTTTCTTCTTGCTTTGAAAAGTAGCGGAGATTGCAAGATTCGCACTGGAAATGTTTCCCACAGAAAACTTATCTCCCTGCCACGAGTAACGACTTGTCCTGAAACCCTTATCATCATAACCGTAAGGATCAAGTGTAGCGCCGCCCGTAATATTTATAATCTCGAACAACGTGCTTCGGGCATAAAATGTAAGTGGTGAAAGTTGAAAGGAGTCAGCAAGGAAATTATAACTTCCATTAAAACCAAAGCCGTCGAGCAGTCTTACTTTGCGTACACTTCCGGCACTTGTATCTGTTTTCGAACGCACTTTTGCTTCGATGTTATTGTCGACACCAAAGCTGATTCCACCAAACTCGCCTTCACCAAAGGGTCCGAATACAGTTCCTTCAAAATAAGAAAAACGGTACTGCCGACCGGTTGAATCGATTTGTTGGTTATAATAATCTTTACGTGCCAGATCTGGTTTGTAACTAATAGATGCCGATGGCCGGATGACGTGTCGGATCGCGGCAACTCGACTGTTTTTACCGAAGCGATCAAAGAGACCAAAGATGGCGGTATTCAATCCGAGGCTAAAAGAGATATCGCGAGAAGTATAAAAGCCTTTGTCGAATGCCGTATCGATTTTTTTACGTGTATCATTCCAGGTCCGCAACAGTTTTCTCGAATACCATTTTTCCTGGTAACTAATGCCGGGTGCAATTTGCAAAGGACCCAATGGAGGCAGCGACATTTGAATTGGTACGGAATGCATTGCACCCCACTGTATCGTATCGATTATACGTCGAAAGCTAAATGCGCTATCATAAAAGCTGAGCTGGTTTGCGATGTTTGAGTTCAAACCAATCCCAAGCTTTTCATACCATTTCGGCTCACCAACAAATTCTTTCTTTTGAAACGGGTAGAATGTATTTAATGTAAAAGCTGCGTTTGGCAAACTGACATTGATAAGTCGTGTATTATTATTCTGACTATGATTGGCACTGAGGGATAGGTTACCAATCGTTCCAAACGTTTTTGAGTAAGTAATGGACGAGCTTAACTGGTTTGCAAAATTCCGTGTAGGGTTATTTGCCACGAATTGATTGAACTTAGTGGAACCTGCGTTTACACTAGCGCCGAAATTAGTACCAGGCCTTGCGCGGTTATCCATCGAATGATTCCAACCGACATTAAATGTTTTGGAAGTTTGAAACTCACTCTTTGCATCAGTTGTTAAGATCCGTGTACTCTGATAAGCAAGATTCAATGATCCGGTATAGCGATAGCGTTTACGATAAGTTGGTGTAACGTAAATATTATACCCGCCGTAGGAATAAAGGTTAGTACGAAGTGTAACATCAAAATAATCATTGATCACTTTATAAGAACCCAATCCTTCCAGACCAAGACCGAATTGTTCACTGGTGGTGAATTGTGGTGCCAATAAACCAGAGTGCCTTCCGGATGAAAGAGGGAAGAAACCAAAAGGAAGATAAATTGGTATTGGCACTCCTTCGAATTCTGGGTGTACTGGTCCGGTTACTGCTAATTTTTTATTCACCAGTTTCATTCGATTTGCAATGAATGCAAAGTGCGGTGTATCCAGGTTACAGGTTGTCATTCGCCCAATACGAGCGAAATATTCGTTCTCGGAAACCTTCTTTGAATTCTGCATGTTCAGGAATAATTCCTGCTGAGTCGTAAACGTATTGGTGGTGATCCCTTTTTGCGTTTTAATATTATAACGGATAAGATCGGATGTCATATCCGTTTCACCTTGTATCATGTTGGGTCGCCCGATGATATTTCCCAATGAGTCTCGCCGGTATTTAGCGGTTATGATACTCGTGCTTTGTTCAAGCGAGATGCTATCGGCGGTTAAAACAATATCCTTGTAAGTGATTTTCCCCTTGCTATATAAGATGACACGCTTATTTGGGATATCAAAAGCCATTGAGTCTGCTGCTTCATATTGAATTGGGGCATCCAATGAATCTTTCGAAATTTTTAAACCAAATGTATCAGTGGTATTAACAAGTGAATCTTTCAGTCCGGGGATTGTGTCTCGTGCTACCCGAAATCTTGCCGTGTCTTGAAATGCCGTTAACGAATTGTCAAATGTTTTGTGGTAATGATAATTAGCGAGTAGATCAGACGTTAATAACATCAAAGCCATTAATAAAATAGCACAGATACTGTATTTTGAACTATTTTTACGCGTGTTAATCATATGCAGTCGAGGGCGAAAATAGTTATTAATGCATTAAGGATATGTGAAGATTAACAACCCAATAAATTGATCGGTATAGTTATGATTAAACATCTTTCAATTGCCATTAGCGCCGTATTTTTTGTAGTTGTTTTGGGATCGTTTGAAAGAAGCGCTTCGCCAAATCCATTACAAAGGGCGACACTGAAAACGATTATTGTTGACGCTGGTCACGGTGGACATGAGCCTGGAACTAATGGCGACTATTCCACTGAAAAAGCTGTTTGTCTTGACATCGCCTTGAAACTCGGTAAGAAGTTAGAGCAAGGATTACCTGACGTGAGGATTCTTTATACAAGGACGACGGATACTTATCCCACGAATCCATGGCGTGCCGACTTCGCAAATAAAAACAAAGGAGATTTATTTGTTTCAATTCATGCGAACGCAATGCCTCCCATAAAGCACACGAAGTTTATCGGTTACCGAAAAGAAACTTATTATACAGGTAAGGGCAAAGCCAGGAAGAAAAAAACACGCACCGTTCCAAAGTACAGCGTTTATTATACGCCAAATACACGCTCAGGAACGGAAACGTATATCTGGGCTGCAGATCGTGCGGATGAGAAAGGGGAGTTTGTTGCCGAAACAGTTCAGGATTCTGCGGAATTTGTTCCCGATATCAATGATCCCGAATTTAAAGCGAAGTCGTTACTATGGACAAAGAAACACTTTGATAAAAGCCTTTTACTTGCTTCAATGGTCGAAGAAGAATTCACGGGTTCAGGTCGAACCAGCCTGGGGGTAAAACAACGTAACTGGAAAGGAATTTGGGTTTTGCAGGCTACCGGAATGCCCAGTATTCTTGTCGAGACTGGTTTTATGACGAACCGCGAAGAAGAAGATTACCTAAATAGTGAAAAAGGGCAGGAAACGATCGCAGAAAACGTGTTTACTGCAATCAAACGATATAAAGCGACACTTGAAGGCAAACAGCAACCGAACTCAGGTATTCAAAAGGAAAAAAAGGACTTGCTCCCCAAAGCCGTCATGACCTCGATCAAAAATAAATAAACCCGATAAACAATATCTTTGAAATGCGCTGGCTAACACCGGCGCATTTTTTATACTTTTGTGGTCGGAAGCTCTGGCAAGCAAATTGATTATCTGAGGTTAACAGCGTTTTCCACATAAAAAACTACCGTAAATATGAAGGTGTCGAATGAAACAAAAGTAGGAGCATTGACAGCAATTGCTATCACCGTGCTAATACTGGGCTTTAATTACCTGAAAGGAAAGAATATCACAGAAAGAAGCCATACTATTTATGCCGTATTTCCTGCTGTTGATGGACTCACAAGCTCAACCGGCGTTCTTATAAACGGTTACCAGGTTGGCCGGGTGTCATCAATGACTGCAAAGGATGCGAACCTTTCAGGAATCGTTGTTGCAATCAATCTTTCTAAAAACGTCAATATTCCAACTAATTCGATTGCAAGTATTGATAAGAGTCTTTTAGGCTCTTCAAGTTTGCGTGTAACGCTGGGAAATAGTGGCAACTATATCAATGATGGTGATACGCTCCTTACGTCGCTAGCTCCTGATTTAATGAGTCAATTCAAATCGACGTTGGATCCTGCCATGGACAACATCAACAGAACACTTGTGTCGCTGGACGCAGTTATTCAGAAGCTTAATTCTATTATTGATCCAAACGTAAAAAACAATTTACAGGCAACGATTGCTAACCTTGCAAGTTCTTCGCAATCGTTAAATGCAATGTTAAATAGTCAAACGGGAGCGCTTGCAAAATCATTAACGCACGTTGAAAGTATTACGAATAATCTTGCAAAAAATAATGGCCGAATCGATAGTACTTTATCGAATGTTCAGCGAACAACTGCAAAGCTTGCCGAAGCAAAGATTGGCGAAACGTTTGATGATCTTCGCAAAACAGTTGGTCAACTTGAATCAATCATTTCAAAAGCAAACAGTACAAATGGAACGCTCGGGGCGCTGTTAAATGATCGCAAATTGTATGATGAGCTCCGGCAGACCAATCGCAGTTTGACTATTTTGCTGGATGATTTCAAAACTAATCCGAAACGCTATGTCAATGTTTCGGTGTTTGGAAAGAAAGACAAATCAGCGCCGCTTGGAAAACCAATTTTCGACAGCATTCCAGGGAAAGGCAATCAATAAAATGACCAGGTTCTTTTCGACGTTTCTTCTATTTACATTCTTTTTTTCTGCCTCACTTCGAGCGCAGCTTACTTCGCCGCCGCCCACCAGCGCGGATACAAGTATTAAGATTCTTGAAACCATTAATGCCGACCGCCAGGGATTCAAGCGCATCGATTCGGTAACAGAACTTCAATTTTTGGTCGGTAACGTTCACCTCCGACAGGAAGACACCCAATTTTTTTGCGACAGTGCAGTGTATAATAAAGCCCTTCGCATAATCGAAGCATTTGGGAATATTCACATCAACGATAACGATAGCGTTCACACTTATTCGCAATATCTCCTGTATCATGTCGATACAAAAATTGCCAATCTTAAAAAGAAAGTAAAGCTGACAAGTGGGAAGACAAATCTTTTTTCGGAAGAGCTTCAATACGACATCAATCAAAAGATCGGGGAATACCACACCGGTGGTCGATTGGAAAACGGCTCAACAACACTGACTAGTAAGGAAGCAGTTTATTATGCCGACATGAAAGATGTCTATTTCAAACAGAACGTCGATTTGAAGGATCCGAAGTATAAATTGAAAACAGACTCACTCCTCTACAATACCCAAACGGAAATTGCAACCTTCATTGCTCTCACTAATATTGAAGACAGCGCTAAACGCAAGATTCGAACCCGGGAAGGATTTTATGATCTCAAAAACAAACGCGCTTTTTTTACCAGTCGAACGTTTATCGAAGACGGGCCCGTTCGCGTCAGTGCTGATAACATTACGAGCAACGATAGTACCGGTGAAAATGACCTTGTGGGGAATGCAATTTATAGCGACACCGCTCAAGGAGTATCGGTGCTGGCTGGCCGAATTTTCGCGAATAATAAAGAAGGTTATTTTTTAGCCACGCGAAAACCATTAATGATCATAAAACAAGAAGCAGATTCGATTTACGTCGCCGCGGACACATTGTATTCCGGGCGCTTGAGTAAACTGGCTGATGGACGTGACACTGTTTCACTAACCGATACCGTCAAAGGGAGAGTTGTAATTGATGCAGGTAAATCCAGGAACGATAGCGCCGACCGATTTTTTCGGGCATACAGGAACGTGAGGGTATTTTCTGACTCACTACAGGCAGTATCCGACAGTCTTTTTTATTCTGGTCGTGATTCTGTATTTCAATTATTCCAGGAACCGATTGTTTGGGCAAGCAATAATCAAATCACAGGTGATACCATCTATTTGTTCACCGTGAACAAGAAGCCCCACCGGATGGAAGTTTTTGAAAACGGGTTATTGATCAATGAAGTCGGTAATGGCATGTACAATCAAATACGTGGTAATCGAATCAACGGTTATTTCATCGATGGCAATATTGATTATATGCGAGCAAAAGGAAATGCTGAAAGCATCTACTATATACAGGATGATGATAGTGCGTTTGTTGGGGTTAACAAAGCACTGGGAGATATTATTGATATGCGTTTTGTTGCAAAAGAATTAAACCGGGTTGTAGTTATCAATGAAGTGAAAGCAACAATGTATCCTATCCGCCAATTTCCTGAAGAGGAAAAAAGATTGAGAAATTTCAAATGGCAGGATATTCGCCGACCGAAAACAAAATTTGAACTGTTTGGCGACTAATGTTCGCTGTTAAATAAATTCTATATCAATTTTAACACGGTATCATTTAATACGAATGGCATTATTTTCGTTCAACAGGATAAAACTAGACGACCATGAAAAGCATATTGATCTCTCTCCTACTCATCACCATTGTATCTAGTACTATTAGCGCGCAGAACTATCGATTCGCTGCGGGTGTTCGATTAAGCAGTGCTTCACCGACAATCAGCAACTCCGTTACTGCTAAGTATTTTATTACGGAAACCTCCGCGATTGAAGGCTTGGTTTCGTTCGGAAGTCGTTTCGGTATTGCAGCGCTTTTAGAATTGCATCGGCCGTTTAATCAAAGTGGCCTGGGTTGGTTCTATGGCGGAGGTGTGTATGCAGGTTTTGAAGATGGGACTTCATATGTGGGGCCAACGGGCATCGTTGGGCTCGATTATAAATTTCCTGGTATACCATTGAATTTATCGTTAGACTGGAAGCCCGAGCTTGACATTGTTCCAGGAATTAAGTTTGTACCAGATGCATTGGCACTGTCTGCACGTTTTGCATTTAAATGATTTGATTTTGTTTCAGTAAATATCTTTCGGCCTCGTGGCGTCAGGTGAGAAATTTCAATTTCATCACAGCTCAATTCTGGGGAGGAAGTAGCAATATAACGACTGGTCGTGGTTGTGCGTTTAATGATTTGGTGGGTCTTGTGTCTGTAAAATTGTTTCTCCTTACTGAATTCCCTTCCGTGTTCTTATTCTCTATTTCTTGCACAAAAAAAAGATTTCGCCCCTGCATGGCTATGTGCATATATATTATACGCAACCCTGGCGACTGAAAGATTTCGCCGCGTTGCGGCTGGTGTTTTCGATTGATTCCTCGATTCGAAATTGTCTTTTTCTCTATTATTCCCCGTATTCAACATTTGAGAAAACATTCCGCGCATCTAGCGTTATAATTCCTATTTCACACTCCTGAATTCTCTCTCTGTATTCTAGAATCTATAATCTGTATTCTCTATAAAGCAAAACTGCCGGGATGTTCATACATTATCCGTAACGCAGGCGATCGAAAAATTACGCCGCATTGCGGCTGTGCATATAATCATGCATTTCTTACGCCTGTAGTTATTCTGTCTCCTGACTCCTGTATTCTGTATTCAACATTCTCTATTCGACATTCTATATTCGCTATGCCATTCCCTCCCCTTCCCGCTTTCTGCGCACTTCTACAAAATATTTTGCTGGTTTGTGCGGCTTTTTACCTTATTTTGGGCAGTAACCAGCAAAACTAATGCTTAAACGAGAGCGTCAGGCTTTTATATTGCATCAAATCAACCTGCATAATAAAGTGTTGTCATCAACGCTTTGCCAGGAAATACAAGTATCAGAAGATACGATCCGCCGCGATTTGCAAGAACTCGCCGAAGAAGGAAAAGTAATCAAAGTACATGGTGGTGCTCTATCGCATTCTTTCAACCAGGTTTATTATCCTTCTCAAAACGTTTACTCACACACACAGAAAAAAATCATCGCAGAAAAAGCAGCAAGCCTGATCAGCAATGGCATGTTTGTAATTACAAGCGGTGGTACAACTATATTGGAGCTTGCCCGCTCCTTACCCCCACAATTGAAAGCCACCTTTATTTCGGGCAGCATTCCGGCAGTGCTCGAATACATGAATCATCCAAACATTGATGTTGTATTGATCGGTGACAAGGTTTCAAAAAATGCGAAGATCACTATCGGGGCAGATGCGATCGCCAAGATCCATGAGATCCGTGCAGACCTTTGTTTTCTTGGAATTAATTCGATCAATATTCAAAACGGTATTACCGATAATGATTGGGATGTTGTGCAGATTAAAAAAGCAATGATTGATTCATCGCAGAAAGTAATCTGCCTGACGATTGCAGAAAAAATTAATTCGGTTCAGCCGATCCATGTTAGCAGTATTAAAAAGATTGATATTTTGATCACTGAACTTCCAGCATCCGATCCGTTATTGAAACCATATGTTGATGCAGGTATCCAGGTGATGTAATTCATTTAAAAAAGCTAATTATTTAAGTCGCTGTTATTAACAAAGTAAAAAGTCAAAATCGACAAGTTATGAGAAAAATCATCCCGTTACTAGTGATGATTCCCTTACTTTTCTACTTCGGCTCCGCCCAGGCCCAGGAAAGAACAATTAATGGAACTGTCAGTTCTGAGCGAAATAGCGAACCCGTTATTTCCGCAACTATCACCAACCTTCGCACAAAAAAATCGGTGCAAACCTCCGCCAACGGAGCGTTTAGTATTCGTGCACAAAAAGGAGATGAACTGCAACTTTCATCTGTTGGTTTCATCGAGAAGAAAATAACCGTTGGGGATCAGTCGCAACTGACATTGACACTTGCCGTCAGCGCAGGCCAGCTTGCCGAAGTAATTGTAACTACAGCTTTCGGTATCAAGAAAACAAAGCGTTCGCAGGGAACGGCGAGTCAAAGCGTAACCGGCCAGGAGATCAATGATACGCAGCGGGACAACTGGATGAATGCGATTTCCGGACGTGTTGCCGGTGCAACCGTGAACACAACGAGTGGCGCACCAGGTGCATCATCACAAATAGTATTACGCGGCTTTAACTCCATAGGCGGCGACAACTCTGCGTTAATCATTCTCGATGGTATTCCGCTAAATAACTCTGTTTTCAGTCAGCACCGTCTCGCCTCTGATATCGACAATCGTAATAACGATTATACCAATCGCGCAGCAGATATCAACCCCGATGATATAGAAAGTATCAACGTGCTTAAAGGTCCCGAAGCAGCAGCGCTTTATGGAACGGAAGCCGGTAATGGTGCCATTATCATTACAACCAAAAAAGGTAAAGCAGGCAAATTAAAAGTGTCTTACGATAACAGTTTTCGCTTTGAACAAATTACGCGTTTCCATGAAGTTCAAAAAGTATATGACAACGGAACAAACGGCTTGTTTCAAAACACAACGCGTTTATTCTTTGGTCCAAAATACGCAGAAGGAACAAAGTTCTACGACAATCCAAAAAACTTTTTCAATGTAGGAACTGCTAACAAACATAACGTGTCGCTCGAAGGCGGTCGTGGTTTCACTTCGTTTCGCGGTAGTGGTTCGTATTACGACCAGGAAGGAACAATTCCTTACACCGGAAACAAAAAGATCAATGCCCGCATTAGTCTGTACAGCAAAGTGACGAAGAAACTGGAAATTACCGGTAGCCTTGCTTATTACTATCAATTCAATCGAAAAGCGTTTCGTGGTACAGACGGATACTATCTCTCCTTACTTCGTTGGCCATTGGAAGATGATGCAAGACGTTGGAGAAACATCAACGGTAATCGTCGCATTATTTCAAAAACTGCGGGGCTCGATAATCCTGCCGAGGCAAACAATCCTTTCTTCGAAACAGAAAGAAACAAAAACTTCGATCGTACCCATCGCGTTACGGCGAACTTCGGTGCAACATATGAAGCAGCAGACTGGTTGACGTTTGACTGGAAAGTTGGTGCAGATGCTTATGGTCAATACGGCGCTTATATGTGGGACAAAGAAGCCTTCAATGCCTACACGTTCGGTGGCCGGATAGAAGAATACAATAGTCGCTTCAAAGGATTTACTTCAATCTTCCTTGCTTCAGCAAGAAAAAAAATCGGCAACTGGGGCTTCACGCTTCGCGCAGGTAACGCATTCGACGATCGCACAACAACCGACTGGAGCGTTCGTGGTGATAGTTTAAATGTATCCGCAGACTATATCGATTTCAAGAATATGTCAACTGCATTCACTTCGCCCCTTAAAAGATTAAATAGCCGCACGCAAGGGCGGGATACATTAACACTGCAACGAAGCATCGGACTCTTTGCTGATTTGAACATCAGCCTGAAAGATTTTCTTTATATAAATATTGCCGGCAGGAACGACTGGCTGGCAGAGTTCCCACCACATCGTCGTTCGTACTTCTACCCGTCTGCGAACGTTGCATTTATCTTTAGCGAATTCATTCCAAAAAATAAAGTTCTTACCTATGGCAAATTGCGGGCTTCGATTGCCCGTACAGGAAAACGCGTTGCTCCGTATTCCAATCAGTCAGTTTACACAAACGCCGTCGCAAGTACAAACGGATACGGTTATGCGTACGGATTTGGTGCAAACAACCCGGATCTTTTTCCTGAGCAACAAACGGCATACGAAGTTGGTACCGAGCTAAGTTTTTTCAATAACGTGGTTACGCTCGATCTTACTGCCTATCAAATCGACATTGCGAACTCAGTTGCAACAAATGCGCGACCGAGTTATGCAACGGGCTTTATTTTATACACATCGAACATTGCGGATTTAACGAATAAAGGTTTTGAAGCAGTAGCGAATTTTAACCTGATCCGCAATTCAACTGTGAATTGGAGTGTTCGTGCGAACTTTTCTAAAACAACGAATAAGGTTACCCGTCTTCCCTTACCGGAGTTTTATAATTCAGATTCCTGGATTGCGGGATATCGCGCAAGTTTATACCGCGGACTACCAACTACAACAATCGGCGGTCAGGATTATCAACGTACCGCAGCGGGCGAAATCCTGATCGATGCAGCAACAGGTTTGCCAGCGATCAACGCCAACTATGTAAGCATTGGCGATCGCAACCCTGATTTTGTAATGGGATTCACGAACACATTTAGCTATAAAAATATCAGGTTTAGTTTCACGCTGGATTGGAAACAGGGTGGCGATGTACTGAATGGTACCGAATTGTTTCTCACACAACAAGGCTTAAGCAAACGTACACTCAATCGCGAAAACACAATCATTGTACCGGGCGTATTAAATGATGGATTGCAAGAGTCAGCAAACCCTACAAGAAATACAATTCCTATTACTCCGTACTATCAGCAGGATTATTATACTGGCCGTTCATTAGCTGTTGACTTTGTTGAACACGATGTTAACTGGCTTCGCTTAAGAGACGTCACGTTGAGCTATTCATTTGATGCAAATCTTATCAGGCGTTCGCGTGTCTTTTCTGCAGCACGGCTTTTCGTTACCGGTACCGACTTATTTATGATTACAAACTATTCCGGTCCCGATCCTTCTTCAAACGGAAATACACCTGCTACTGGCGGTGTTGGTGGATTTGCAATTGACCTTGGGTCAACCCCAACACCAATAGGCATCAATTTCGGACTCGGAGTAACTTTTAAAAACGGTAAATAAGCATTCACCTTTTAATTAGAAATTATGAAACGTATATATGGATGGTTGCTGCTCTTACTGTTAGTTGTAATGGGCAGTTCCTGTAAGCGATACCTTGATTCTGCATACAAGAATCCCAATCTTCCCACCTATGCAGCACCTGAACAAGTGTTGCAATCGATGATCGCAAATTTGCATCGTGGTGTTGGATTCGATGCGCGGACCATTGGTATGATCACGCAAAACTTTGCGAGCGTGGTTGGTCAGAATCAGTGGGAACGTCACGGTTATCAGCCTGGTACTGACGTCGGGGCTGAAACATGGAGAACGTTGTACTGGAGTCTTGGATACAATGCAATCGATATGATTGATTCCAGCCGGATAACAGGTAAACACGATTATGTAGCTGCCGCTTACAGTTTGTTAGCTTGGGGTTGGATGTCAACCGCAGATATTCACGGAGAGCTTCCCGTCGTTCAGGCATTTGAAAAGGGCCGGCTTGCTTTTGATTATGATCAACAAAATGTTGCATATGAATACGCTTTACGATATACTGATTCTGCACTTCGCTATTGGCAGTTAGCCGGCGATTTGAGTAAACCAACTCTTGCAGAAGGCGATTTGTATTTTTTCAATGGCAATATTGACCGATGGAAAAAATTGGTTTACGGTCTTAAGGCACGATTGTATCATCGTTATTATTTGAAGAGTAATTACCAGGCAGACAGCGTTATCAAATATGCTGATATGGCAATGGTCTCTACGCAGGATGATGCGATGATCAAATTCAATCTTGCATTTCCAGATGTGACAGCAAGAAATTTTTATGGTCCGAGTCGTAACAACCTTGGCGGCTTTAGAATCGGAGCATTCCCGGTTAACCTGATGAACGGAACTGTATACACTGGTCTCACCGATCCCCGCGTGAAGTTTCTTCTTCGCCCTTCACCAGATGGAATCTACCGAGGCATACCTGCAGTTCAAAGTGCCGACAACGCAACGAACCAACGGGTACTAAGCTTTTGGGGCGTTTTTGGACAGACAGCTGCACCGGCAGGTGGCATCGACACTGGGGGCCGAACATTCTTCAAGAACGACGCAAAGTTTCCAATTATGACTTTTAGTGAAATGCAGTTTCTCAAAGCGGAAGCAGCATTTAAAAAAGGCAATAAAACGATGGCGCTCGATGCGTATACCAAAGGAATCAATGGCCATTTCGATATGCTGACAACTCACTATACCGGTTACACGCCAATCAATGAAGCTGAAAAAACTGCTTACTTAAGCGATACCGCAATCATCCCTGCGACAGCGGCCGACCTAACGATCAGTAAAATCATGTGTCAAAAATATCTTTCCTTATGGGGCTGGGGGATTATTGAAAACTGGGTCGATATGAGACGCTATAATTATGATGAGGTCAATATTTATCCAACCTATAATCGACTGCCCATTACGCTGCTTTATCCTGATAACGGTGGAAAGCTGGCTGAAAGAATCAGGCCGCGCTACAACTCGGAATACCTTTGGAACATTGAAGCGTTAACCGCAGTAGGTGGATTTGCACCGGATTATCATACCAAAAAAGTTTGGTTCTCCCTACCATAAACTTAAAACTGATTGAAATGAAATTTGTAAAATCAATTCTCTTTATATGCTGTTGCGGGATAATCGCTGCCTCTTGTACCCGCGGAAATTTGCTGGACGAAAACATCCAATGGCAACAGGTGGACCCAGGCAAAGCTGCGAATATCAAATTGATTCAAAACTTTGCAGGCAATACACCTCAACTTCCCACAGCCGCCAATTTAACAACCGGGCCGCAATTGTTTCTTTATGCAAACGGTAAAAAAGTTACGGGTAATGCAGTCGGTTATGCGGGAATATTCCCTGCAACGACTGTGTATGCGTCAATAGAACCTGGCACAAATATTCGATTCGACCTCATAATGGCGCGGATGAACTTAACGGTTGTACCGAACGTCCCTGCATTCAATGGCGGTGACACACTCGCTACTTTCAATCAAACACTGGAGGCTGGGAAATTTTATAGTTTCATGGTCGGCGATACAGTGCCAACAATACGAGTCACCGTTATTGAGGACGACCTCACCGCGCCCGCATATCAGACTTATAAAATTCGTCTGGCCAATTGGGTAATGAATCCCGGCGATACTTTGTCGTTATACAGTCGGCGCGAAAAGAAAGAAATTATACAGGACGTGGCACATAAAAAAGCAAGTGACTGGGTTCAACTTCCTCTCCCAATTATTAGCGATACCCTGGAATTAAGAAAGAAAGGAAGTCAAACTATCTACGTAACAGTAGGTGGAACTGCGCCAACTTTCACGCCTACAGGTATGCGAATGTACACTGTTGTTGCTCGTGGCAAAACCGGCGTCACCGCTAAAATCCCATCTGCCTCAATTTTCACTAACCGTTAATATTTAAAGAAAAGGATATGTTGAAAATAAAATCAGTTTTTCCAGTGCTCGGTATGGCGCTGGTTCTTGCGACAGGATCATGTATAAAAAAAGATCCGCTTGCACGAATATCCCAGGTTCTGCTTGTTCCCCTTTCTCCTGACGCGGGTGCCGTAGATTTCAGCATCAATGATCAGTTAGTAGCGACAACTGTAAACTATCCGTCGGCTGCAGGAACCGCAACTTATAGTTTACCTTATTACACAATTACACCAGGAAACACATCGGTAAAGTATAATATTACCGGAAGTCCCGTTACCTACGCGGAAATAACATCATCAATCGAAGATGACAACGCCTACTCTACCTTCCTGATTGATTCAATTAGCAGAATCAAAGCAGTTATTGTAAAAGACAATGTAACAGCACCGCCTGAAGGAAAAGTAAAACTTCGCTTTTTTCATTTCTCGCCCAACGCTCCGGCAATGGATGTAACGAGAGGAGCAACAGGACCGGCGCTTTTCACAAACCGCGCGTTCAACGACCAGGGCAATGCTGCATTCCAGGAATTCATTGTAGTAGATCCCGGCCTAACAACTTTTGTTTTTAAAACAACCGGCACAAGCACGGTTCTTTATACCACGGCATCATTAAACTTATTACCGGATCGCGTTTACACGCTTGCGGCACGAGGTGTAGTTGGTGGCGCAGGAGCAAAAGCCTTGGGGGCATTATGGTATGCCAATCGCCCCTGACATTTTAAAAGCTTAGAGGGTTAATTCAAGCTTTTACATTGACACTGTGTGACAGATGAATTTGGCGAAAGAGCCATCCTTTTAGGTGGCTCTTTTTTATTGGCTCCATGGCCAATTATATGCGATAAATATAGCAGCGATTATACCAGCAAGATCGGCGAGAAGTGCGGCAGGTACGGCGTATCGCGTTTTACGAATTCCAACGGAACCAAAATATAATGCGACGATATAAAAAGTAGTGTCGGCTGAGCCCTGGAATACACAAGCGAGTCTGCCCTGGAATGAATCTGGGCCGTATTGATTCATAGCAGTAATCATCATAGCACGCGACCCACTACCGCTGAATGGTTTCATCAATGCAGTTGGCATTGCAGGTACGAATTGTGTATCGAGACCAAGTGACGCACATACCCAGCTTAATCCCTGGATGATATAATCGAAGGCTCCGCAAGTGCGCAACACGCTTATTGCAACAAGCATCCCAACCAGGTATGGAATGATCTTTACTGCAACATCAAAACCTTGCTTCGCTCCTTCTATAAATGAATCATAAACATTTATCCGCTTCCACAATCCTCCAAGAATAAAAATAATGAACAGCAGTAATATCAACCCATTACTGACAACTTTTGAAAATGTGGTTGCAGCCTGGTTGGTAAGATAGAAACGTAAATAGTAACCCAGACCGGCTAGAAATATCGAGCCGAGTGCAGCGACAATTATAATAGCAATCCATTGCCGCCTTTTAAATTTTTGGAAGAATGCAGTTACCCCCATCGCCACCATCGTTGCAACAAAAGTTGCAATGAGACATGGAATGAAAACTTCTGTAGGGTTTTTGGATCCTGCAATAATTCGCTGCGCGATGATGCTGACAGGTATTAAGGTTAAACCCGATGCATGCAAAACCATAAACATAATCTGGGCATCACTCGCCGTTTCTTTTTCCGGGTTTAGTTCCTGCAAACTCTGCATGGCTTTGAGTCCAAAAGGGGTAGCAGCGTTATCTAGTCCTAATAAGTTTGCAGAAAAATTCATCATCATATGTCCCATTGCCGGGTGACGGCGGGGGAGATCGGGAAACAGTTTACTAAAAAAGGGCCCTACAATTCGCGAGAGCACATTGATAGCACCGGCCTTCTCACCAATATTCATGAATCCCAGGAATAAACTCATTACACCAATAAGCCCAAGCGAGATGGTGACACCGGTATTTGCCGAGTCGAATACTCCGTCCATCATCGTTTTGAAGACCTCTGTGTCTCCCATCAAAAGGCGGATTAACGCGATCACGAAAGCGATGAGAAAGAAGAATATCCACAGATAGTTGAGTACCATATAACTCGTTGAATTGAAGGGGGTGAAGTTTCGTATTTTTTACTTAATCAGCAAATAATAATAACTAAAACAGGGCAAACCGTTAACTTTGCGCCTCAATTTTTATCTATGGGTTTGAAAGCGGGAATTGTTGGTTTGCCGAATGTTGGAAAGTCGACTTTATTCAATGCTGTTAGCAACAGCGCAAAAGCACAGGCAAGTAACTATCGGTTTTGTACAATTGAACCAAATGTTGGTCTCGTTGATGTTCCGGATGAGCGTCTTGATAAACTGGCTGCACTTGTCATCCCGGATCGGGTTGTTCCCACTCAAATCGAAATCGTCGACATCGCCGGACTGGTAAAAGGCGCGAGTAAAGGGGAAGGACTTGGAAATAAATTTCTCGCCAATATCCGCGAGGTAGATGCGATCATCCATGTGATCCGCTGTTTTGAAGATGAAAATGTGCTTCGTGATGAAGGCCCGATCAACCCTGTGAACGATAAAGGTATTATCGATACGGAACTTCAATTAAAAGACCTTGACAGCGTTGAAAAAAAATTGTCGAGAACAGAAAAGGCCGCGCGAACCGGTGATGCAAAAATAAAAGCAGAGCTCGAGGTACTTCGTCTTTGTTATAACCACCTTGAACAGGGGAAGAATATCCGTGAACTCGATTTGAATGAAATTGAGCATAACGCAATTGCCGATCTCTTCTTGCTTACCGAAAAGCCGGTCCTTTATGTTGCCAACGTGGACGAACCTTCGATGCACACTGGCAATAAATTTTCTGAAGCATTGAAAGAAGCTGTTAAGAATGAAAAGGCCCAGGTAATTGTAATGAATAATTCAATCGAAGCACAGATTTCCGAAATGGAAGATCCGGCAGACAAACAATTATTCATGGATGAATACAAGATGAAGGAACCTGCTTTAAATCGATTGATTCGTTCAACCTATATCTTACTCGAATTGCGTACCTATTTCACTGCAGGTGTGCAGGAAGTTCGTGCGTGGACAATTCACGATGGATGGAAAGCACCACAAGCTGCAAGTGTAATTCACACTGATTTTGAAAAAGGTTTTATTAAAGCAGAAGTGATCGGCTATGATGACTTTATTCAATACAAATCAGAAGCTGCCTGTAGAGAAGCCGGCAAACTGAGAATTGAAGGAAAAGAGTACCTGGTAAAAGACGGTGACGTGATGCATTTCCGATTCAACGTTTAATCGAAGAGCACGCTCGTCTATATAATACAAAAGCTTCAAATTAATAAGGCCCCGCAAATGCAGGGCTTTATTATTATTCCATTACATAAACTCTTAGAAGATATTATATCCAAAACTCAGGTAATAGATTCCACCGATTTCGGGGTTTCCAAAAGCTGTCTTATAATACGTATT
>JACMLR010000308.1 GCA_014379515.1 Chitinophagaceae bacterium | reverse complement strand
CTGCTAAAAAAGAGAATTTCGGATTAGCCATCCATACGATGTATGACAACGGAAGAAAGAAGGTGCTTGTCAAGCAGGTAAAACAAAAATTACCGAGCGGCGTCAGTGTATGGTCGTATGAGTTTGAAATCGGCAAGTAACAGGGACGGGCTTTATCACCGCAATCTATCCGCACTCTTAATCAGCTTTTGATCCTTGTAAATTCCCCTGATCGCCATTATAATTAAGATTGGAATTATAAACGAAAAAACCGAGGTGAGTGCCAAAGAACCCTCGTCAAATTTCTTTATTTCATTATAATAGATCACCAGGTTAATAATGCTGATCAGAAGAGCAGCCATTGCTAATCTCAACTGCAGTTTTCGATCCTTGAACAAGAAAATAGCAATAATGCAGGTTACGGCTACTGCAACGATTAAGATCAGCAGGATAAAATTATTGACACCTGTAAAGTCCGTTGCAATCTTGCCCTGCTTAGGATCCAGTTTATTTCCAAAGTAAAACGCAAACTTTAAAGTGAGTAGTGCGGCCAAACCCGCCAGCGTTAACCAAAGTGTTTGTATCCGTTGAATCATATTCCAAATTATTTAATATCGCTAATTCTAAATGCTGATTGTTTCGTATAAGATGATGCTGGCATCTTTCTTCCGATTACAAATACCGTTCCCCTGACACCAGCTTCTGCTTTACATAAATAAACTATTATCCAAGCTCTGGATATAAAGGAAACTGAGCCATAAATTCTTTCACTTCTTGTCTCACAGTTCCGATTAATTTTTCATCATCCGCATTACTTAAAATTCGATCGATCATCTCAACGACCGTTTCCATATGCGATTCCGTCATTCCCCGGGTAGTTACCGCAGGTACTCCAACTCTTATACCGCTCGTTACGAATGGCGATTTATCATCAAAGGGAACGGCATTTTTATTGAGGGTGATATGTGCCTTGTCGAGTGTTTCCTGCGCTTTTTTGCCAGTCAGATTTTTGTTACGAAGATCGATCAACATCAGGTGATTATCTGTACCATCACTGATTAGGTTATATCCACGATTTACAAAAGCTTTCGCCATTGCTTGCGCGTTATTAATAATCTGCTGACCATACCCTTTGAAATCTGCACTTAATATTTCACCAAACGAGATCGCCTTTGACGCAATTACGTGCTCGAGCGGACCTCCCTGGGTTCCTGGAAAAACGGCGAGGTCGAGCAATTGACTCATCGTTCTAAGATTGCCTTTTGGATCTTTGACACCCCACGGATTTTCAAAATCATGACGAAGCATGATAATTCCACCCCTGGGCCCGCGCAATGTTTTATGAGTAGTTGAGGTTACAATATGACAATGATCAAAAGGATCGTTCAATAACCCAGTTGCAATTAATCCTGCAGGATGGGCGATATCCGCCATAACAACTGCACCAATTTTATCGGCAACAGCGCGAATTCGGGCATAGTCCCAATCACGGCTATACGCAGACGCACCGCAAATAATCATCTTTGGTTTTTCCTTGATCGCCTTTTCTTCCAGTTGATCATAATCGACAATACCATCTTTCGTTACACCGTAATGTAATGCCTGGTAAGTTTTGCCACTGAAATTGGCAGGACTGCCATGCGTTAAATGCCCGCCCATGCTCAAATCAAGTCCAAGAATTTTTTCGCCCGGTTTCATGACCGCAAGAAAAACCGCTCCGTTTGCCTGGGCTCCACTATGCGGCTGAACGTTAGCCCAACTCGCTTTAAAAATTTGTTTTAGCCGGTCGATTGCCAGCGTTTCAATCTCATCTACAACTTCACAACCACCATAGTAACGTTTACCTGGGTAGCCTTCAGCATATTTGTTTGTTGGCACAGTGCCCATCGACTGGATTACCTGCAGTGAAGCAAAGTTTTCTGAAGCAATAAGTTCGATACCATTTCTTTGACGTTGAAGTTCCTTTGTGATTAAATCGAAAATGACATTGTCTTTTTGCATAAGCGCTGACCCTTGCGGGATTTTAACCGGGATGATGTGAGTATTTGGGTATTTACAAAGCGCAAAATTAAGCCAGTAAACCTCAGAAAGGCAGATTTGGACCTAAGTTTTTGTTTGATTGAAATGTCCTATTTTCGTTCGCTTTTTATCTTTAACTAAATTCTTCTTCGGGAGATTTGCATGAAGGCAATCATTCCAGTAGCAGGCGCAGGCACAAAGCTGCGACCACACACATACACTCAGCCAAAAGCACTCATTCCGTTGGCTGGCAAAACAATCCTGAGTATTATCGTCGACCAGCTGCGCGATGCAGGTATCAACGAGTTCATTTTCATCGTTGGTTATTTGGGCGATAAGATCAAAGATTACGTCGGTGAAAAATATCCAGAACTTAAAGCGCATTTCGTTCAGCAGGGAGATCGTCATGGTATTGGCCATGCCATTCAATTGACGCGCGAAATCGTTGGAGATGACGAAGTTTTTATCGTTCTGGGTGATACGATTTGTGAATACGACGTCAAAGCAATGTTGGACATGCCGCACTCCACCCTTGGTGTAAAGAAAGTAGATGATCCCCGAAATTTTGGCGTCGCGGAAATTGGCGACGACGGCTTCATCGGCAAGGTGGTCGAGAAGCCCCAGATTCCGAAGAGTAATATGGCTCTCGTTGGGATATATCGCATTAAAGAAACTGGTTTCCTCTTCACTTGTATCGAAAATAATATACGTAACCGCGTAATGAGTTACGGTGAGTTCAGCATCACTGATGCCATTGAGTGCATGATCGGCCAGGGCGCAAAGTTTCAACCATTCAAGGTTCAGAATTGGTTCGACTGTGGTCGGAAGGAAACACTGCTTGAATCGAACGCCACACTGATGAAGAAGTTTGGCGGCGTAATCGCAGCTGATCATCATTTCGAGAACACGATCATTGTTCAACCGGTGAGTATCGCGCCGGGTTGCGATATAAAAAACTCAATAATTGGTCCCAACGTTACCATCGGTGAGAAAACGACGATCAGTTATTCCATTGTAAAAGATTCAATCATTGGCTCCTTTGCTAATCTCCATGATATCGTCCTAACCCATTCCCTTATCGGCAGTGATACAGAGGTAAAAGGGGAGAGCCGAAGCCTCAACATAGGTGATAACACTGAAATCGACCTCGGGGAATCCTGAACGCGCCCGAAAATACAGGGGAAATCTTTTGACAATACGACTTAATTCGTAACTTTCGGACCTTAATGCAACAGTTTGAATATTGCTGTTGTCCATTAAGTGACTGCACCGGTGCGGCCCGATATACAACCAAGGAAAAACATCACGTTATGAGACCCTCCAAAAGACTTCTGCTAATTACCTGCCTCATACTCGCGGCATTTTGCGTTCAGGCGAATACGAACGATCCCAAAGATGATAAAAAAGGCGAACCTTCTATCAATGGATATGTGTCTGATGCAGAAAGTAAAAAGCCTGTAGCAGGGGTTACAATATCAATCGCAGGAAAAGGTCAGGATAAAAGAGAAATCACCACCGACGCATCTGGGAATTTCAAAACCTACCAATTGAATCCGGGCGAAGTCACAATCATTCTTGAGAAAAAAGGGTATCGCACTTATCGCAAAGAAGGTGTACTAATTAAAGAAGGTGTTACGTTGAAACTTACTGTTGATATGGAAGAATATGACGATTCAGGTCTGTTTCACCCACTGCTTCGAATGATGGACGGAAAATAATTTTAATACGATTTATTGCTTTCAGAAAAATATTGATAACCCCTCGGGGTTATTTTTTTTGCAATACTACCATCATTGTTTTGATGCCTCCTGACATGTCAGATTAATCAACTTCCAACTTCTGCCTAACTTTTATTTCTGAGGTATCTTAAAGTAAAGAATTGTTTGTTCAGATATTTATCCATTTGAGCGTTGCGGCCACGTAGAACCCGTCGAGTTATGGCAAAAAAAAACAGGGCTGAGAACAGCCCCGTGTTACTAACAGACATGAGAAAACTCTAATCTACATCGATGTTGAAATCGCCATCCACTTTTGAGATGGTCGTTTTCTTCCCCGACTTAAAATAAGGTGCATATTTTTTAATTTGTTGATCGTTCAGGTCCTTTCCATTTACAGTGAGCTTGCCACCATCATAAACTATTTTGTATTCCTCTTTCGTATTCAGCAAACCTTCTTTTTCCATCGAATAAATCATTTCCTGGTAGCCCTTCAATTCTTTTTCCGCTTTGTCGATTTCCACTCTTGCTTCTTCAAGGTGCTTCTTCATATCAAACTTCTCCAGATCCAAATCTGCTTTTGCACGTTCCAATTCACGACGAGCGCTTTCAAGTTCTTTTTCTATATTGACAGACTTCAACTCTTTCATTTCACGCTCCAGGTCTTTCCGCCACTCACCATCCTTCAAGTGTTTTTCAATTTCTACCCGCGCTTGATCCATTTCCTTGCGGGCTTTGGCCATCTCTTCTTTACCTTCCACAGACTTCATTGCCTTTTCCACATCAAGCTGGATTTTTTCGAGATTTATTTTACTCAACGCTTGCTCCACTTCACGTTGAATTTTTTCGAAATCAACCTCCTTCATTGCTCTTTCCGTTTCAAGCTGCACCTTTTGTAAATCGATTTGACGAAGTGCCTGTTCCATCTGTTTGCGAACGCTTTCCCAATCGTGCTGCTCAGTGCGTTTTAATTCCTGCCTCGCACGTTCGAGTGCCTGGATTTCACGATCGAGTTCGCGTTTCCCTTCTTCCATTGATTCAATTGCACGTTTGTTCGAAGGCACAGTGTCGACTTGCTTAGTTCCGTAGTCGTGTTGCTGATTTGGCTGTTTCTTCCACGCAACAAGTGTGAGGACAACTAAAACTGTCAGGACAGGTACTGCCCATTTAAAAAAGGAAGATCGCATTTTCATGGCTTTGTTTGTTTGGTGGTGGAATACGATGTCTTTCGTATAAAAGTACGACCGACGAACTAATATGTTGCACCGTTCATCCGTTTTTCAAAATTTTAACACATAAGAACAAAAATTATTTTAAGAAGTGGATTACGAAAAACCGCGATACCCACTCACATTAGTGGATATCGCGGTCGATAATAATTCTTATTGAAAGATGAAAGGAGAGAATTTAATTGAAAAATAGCATGATCAGCTTTTACGTACAGCCCATTTCCACATTTCTTTCCAGGTTGGTTTCTTACCGTACATTAATATACCAGTACGATAAATTTTTGCTGCTGCCCATGTTGATCCAATAAAACCTAATATCAACAACACACCACTTAATATTAATTGCCATAATGGAACACCTTCAGGAACACCGTGTGCAACACGTGCTATCATCACAACCGGTGAGGTAAGGGGAAACAAACTTCCGAACACAGCAAGTCCGCTATTCGGATCGTTAACTGCTTTGGTCATTATAACAATCGCGAAAACAATTGGCATCGTAATGGGCAATAACAGACTTTGAGCATCTTGTGGATCTTCGTTTACGGCACTACCTACTGCTGCAAACAATGAAGAATATAACAGGTAGCCACCCAGGAAATAGAAGATGAAGGTGCCAATAATGAGAGGAAAATTTATCTGATTCATATTCTGCATCAGGGCAGTAACTGCCCCATTTGCTTGCGAAGCCTGCATTCCACCCGGTTGCATTCCTTGTACGGATGATGCCTGCTCCATCAACCCAGGGAAAAAAATCACAAGTAGTATTTGCAACGTTATGATCAGTACACCCCAAATAAGAAATTGTACAAGCCCTACCGCACCGATACCAAGGATCTTTCCCATCATTAACTGGAAAGGTTTGACGGAACTGATTATCACTTCAGCAATTCGATTTACTTTTTCTTCCATCACGCCGCGCATTACCATCGTACCATAAATAAACAGTACGAGGTATATTAAGAAACCCGAAATAAACCCAACAGCATAACTTCTACCAGCCCGGGATTCGCCATCGCTGGTTTTGTTGAGACCCTGGTAATGGATCTTACTTTTGCGCTGTAAACTATCGAGACGCTGTTTGGGGATATCAAATTTTGAAAATCTTGTTTCAATTAATTGTTGATCAATCTTTTTTTCAATGCTCTCCCTCGTCATCAATCCGACTGCTTTCGCGGAGGTAAAAACGAGCGAATCGGATCCCATAATGTTATACCCGGTTGGTACAACCAGGTAAGCGTCGTAATCACCTTTCTGAATGCGACCACGGAGAGTGGCGGTATCCTGCTTGACTAAATCGAAACTGATATCACCTTTTTTAGCCGGCAGTGTGCCGTTGAAAATGTTTGCTTCGTCGACCACTGCAATGTTATAGGCATCCGAACTCGCTGAAAAATAGATCATCAATGCATAGAAGCTTACGATCAGTAATGGCAGCAATATCGTTCCGAGAAGAAAAGTTTTCTTTCTTACTCTTGTCAAAAATTCCCGTTGAGCAATGATCCAGGTCTTATTCATACAAAAGTTATTCAGTTATTTTTTCAAATTGGCGAGAGAGCGGAGTGCCTTCAACGAGGCGAATGAAAATATCATTAAGCGATGGCAACAATTCCTGGAAAGACGTGATTGATTGATTTTGATTGAGGAAATGCTGAAGCACATCATTCGGTTTATGATCGTCTTTGATTTTTACAACCAACTCATGTTCCTTTCTGCCCACAACATCAAAAGCAGAATTGCCGGTGATGATCGATGGTTGGCTTTCAAATCCGATGCTGAAAAGATTTTCCTTGTATTGCTGTTTAACTCCTTTTACAGTTCCATCGAGTATCTTCTGTCCCTTATTCATCAGGATAATATGATCACATATTTCCTCCACCTGTTCCATTCGGTGTGTGCTGAATATGATACTTGAACCTCGTTGTGCGAGATTATATATTTCATCTTTGATAAGATTGGCATTCACCGGATCCAATCCACTAAATGGTTCGTCGAGGATTATTAGTTTGGGTTCATGGAGAACGGTCGTGACAAATTGCAATTTTTGACTCATTCCCTTGCTCAGGTCTTCGACCTTTTTATTCCACCAGCTTTCCATCTGGAATTTGATAAACCATTCTTTCACTCTGCGGGTAGCATCCGTTTTTGAGAGTCCTTTTAATTTTGATAGGTAAACAGCCTGCTCACCAATTTTCATCTTCTTATACAACCCGCGTTCTTCCGGCATATATCCAATCTTAACGACGTCATTAATTGGATCAAACTTCTGCCCGTTGAACATAATTTGTCCGTCATCAGGGAAGAAGATACCAGTAATCATTCGGATCAATGTCGTTTTTCCCGCGCCATTCGGGCCAAGCAGGCCAAAGATGCTGCCAGGTGCTAACGTAAAACTGACATCGTCCACCGCCTTTTGTGTGGCGTAATATTTTTTAAGATGCTGTACTTCCAGTACGTTCATGAATGTTGATTTGGTGTGTCAAATGTACTTGTTGTTAAACACTAATTCTCGCTAAACCAGACAATAACTTTATTCTAACCTCGGTTTGCTAATGGCTTTTGTAGTTAGTCAGTTCGCTAGCGGAATTATTACAACAACAAATCGATTTATTATTTGAATTATGTTGCCCGAAGCTGATTTTCACGCAATTTCGCAGCAAATAATTCAGATGAAACTGACGCTCCGGGTCTCTGCTATATGTGTTCTGCTAACCTGCCTTAGTAGCTGGGGATTTCTTGTTCATCGAACCATCAACCAGCTATCAGTATACCAATTACCGAAGTCAATGCAACCATTTTTCTTCAGCAATATGGATTATATCGTGAAAAACTCTGTTCGTGCAGATCAGCGCCGGAATACTGATTCAACCGAAGCAGTGAAGCATTTTATCGACTTCGAATATTTTGGAGATTCGAGCGCCTGGAAAATGCCGACAGACTGGGAAGGAGCGATAAAAATGTATTCACGCGATTCCGTTATTGCATGGGGCTATGTTCCATTTCATGTAGTGCGAATGAAAGACGATCTCACTCGTGCATTTAAAAATCAAAACGCGGACAGTATCTTATTCTATGCCGCAGATCTTGCTCATTATATTGGCGATGCCCACGTCCCATTACATACTACCGCTAACTACGACGGCCAATTGACAAACCAAAAAGGTCTTCATGCATTATGGGAGTCTGTTGTCCCGGAAATTGACTTGCCTGCATTCAATCTTAGTACATCACACCGGGCCTCCTATATCTCCGACCCTAGTGCTGCCATCTGGCGTGCCGCAAGAGCTGGTTTTGTTTTGGTTGATGCTGTTCTTGCCCACGAAAAGCAAGCCACAGCAATGTTCACGGATAGTACCAAATACAGGATGCAGTTACGCAACGGGCGCGAAGTTCGATACTATACAACCGCGTTTGCAAAGGAATATCAAAAACGATTGGGAAAAATGGTAAATGATCGGCTGCTCGCTTCATCAGAAATGATCGCGGATTTCTGGTTCACCTGCTGGCAGGACGCGGGGAAGCCCAACCTTAGTGGGTTACTAAAAACGCCCCTCACTGACGAACAGAAAAAAAAGTGTAAGCTGGAGAACAAAGCATTTCGGAAAAATGAACTGCTAAAAAACAACTGGCTGATTTCGCGCAAGGATGCAAAACCCGGTGGCGATCAATAATTTTTTCGTTTAAGGATCGCAGATACAACATTTTCGCCGTCCATTGCTGCGCTAACGATTCCTCCTGCATACCCGGCACCTTCGGAACATGGATAAAGACCCTTTACCTGCGGATGCTCGAGGGTTTCATTGTCCCTTGGAATTCTAATCGGCGACGATGTTCTGGATTCAGTTGCAACAACCAGCGCATCATTGGTGAAGTACCCTTTCATCTTCTTTCCAAATTCAATAAAGGCATTCGCAAGTGCCGAATAGACAAAAGGCGGTAACACCTGATCGAGTGGCGCAGAATTAATTCCAGGGAGATAAGAACAGTCGGGCAAATCGGCAGAAAGTTTTCGTTGGCTAAAGTCAACTAATCGTTGTGCAGGTGCAACGAGTTTTCCTCCTCCATGATCGAATGCTCGTTTTTCTACTTCATGCTGAAACGCCAATGCCGCAAGCGCCGGAGACTGATGATGATCTTGATAATCTTTCTCCTCAATTGAAACAACAATTCCTGAATTTGCGAATGGATTGTTTCGTTTGGACGGCGACCAGCCATTCACTACAATTTCATTTGCCGCCGTTGCGGCTGGTGCAATGATACCGCCCGGGCACATGCAAAAACTAAAAACGCCTTTCCCGCCGATCTGGTGAACCAGGTTATATGAGGCAGGCGGAAGGTAGGGATCACGAACTGGACAATGATACTGGATTTGATCAATCAATTCTTGCGGATGCTCAACGCGCACTCCTAATGCAAAAGGCTTGCTTTCAATCAATATGTTTTTCGAATCAAGTAATTCGAAAATATCTCTTGCAGAATGCCCGGTAGCAAGGATCAGTTGATCAGTGGCCAATTCCAACCCTGCTGCAGTTCGTACAGCTTTGATTTTTCCGTCCTGCACAATGAGGTCGTTCACTTTCTGACCGAAAAGAACCTGGCCTCCACATGCAATGATTCGCTCACGGATTGCAGTGATGATCTGTGGAAGTTTATTTGTACCGATATGTGGGTGAGCATCTGCACGAATGCGTTCCTCCGCACCGAATTGAACGAGGACGTTCAGTATTCGCGCCACATCTCCGCGCTTCGAACTCCGGGTGTACAGTTTGCCATCACTATATGTACCCGCGCCGCCTTCTCCAAAACAATAGTTGCTTTCGGGATTAATGATACCTTCTTTGTTGATCCGTGCAAGATCCCGACGGCGGGTTCGTACATCCTGCCCGCGTTCTAGTATGATTGGTTTAATTCCGTTTTCGATGAGCTTTAATGCCGCAAACAGCCCTGCAGGTCCGGCCCCGACAATAACGACGTGTTCTTTACTCGCACTGACATCAAGTAAGGTCAGTTGTTGGATAACAGGAGAATAAAAGGGCTCATCGACGAATACAAGAACGGTAAGAATGATCCAGGGTTGACGCGATCGTGCATCAAGCGAACGCTTTATTACATGAAAGCCTGAGATGCGATTTTTTGCTACAGCTATGGTAGACCCGATATGCCGATTAATGACAGTAGCATTATCGGCCTCCGCAGGTTTGAGTTTTATCGTAATTGTTTGTTGCATGATGCCAGGTAGTTTGCCTGAAAATCAGAATAAAAAAAGGAGCTCAACGAACTCCTTTTACAAATGTATCGATTAAATAAATTTATCGTTTGAAGAGATATCCAACAGTAAGGGATACCAGAAGATTCCGGGTTTTTAAGCCATTATCGTACTCAGCTTTGTAAACGTTCATCATGCCCTGGTAAACACGAACGTCTACCGAAATTCCACTTTGAGCTGGCAAATGCGCAACGCCAAATGCAACACCGAAATCAGTTTGATTCAACTGATTTGAGATTCCTGTTTTTGTGCCGTCTTGCGCAGTTGTTTTTGCAGTTCCCAAAAAGGAAACTTGTGGACCCGCATACAATTTGTTTCGTACTGTGGGATGAAACTGGAACAGAACAGGAATTTGGGTATAGGAGACATTGAGTTTGCTGCCGAAATAATCTTCTCTTGCATTTTGAGTTGAGTAATTCAACTCGGGTTGGATACTTATCATCTTATTCAAAGCAAGTTCATAACTGACTCCCACTACGAAGCCTGCACGTGGGTTACGGTAATCTAATTGTCGATTATTGGAAGCTTTAAGAAAGTAGAGATTCGTACCGCCCTTGACACCAAATCGTCCTCCGGGTTGTGCCAGTGCGAATTGACCGGCAGCGAGAATGAGAAGGACAATGAGTATTTTTCTCATAACAGTAGTTTTGCTTTACAAAGAAAATTGTTGGCTGTTAAAGTAGCAAAATTATTTTAAACTGTATTTGAAGAGCGGCGGTAAGGGAAATAATCGATGTTGTGTCGATGAATTACTACAATGCGGAAAGGAAAAATTGAATCGTAAGAGTGGATTGATAAGACGAAGTGTCTTATGATCGAATTTGAGTGTTGGAACATGATTGATATGTGAGTATGGCGATCGCACCACGAAAAATAAGTTAGCTATTTTTTAAACGTTAAGTTGATTATTTGAGGTTTATTTATTTTAAAGAGCGATTCAAAAATATTTTCGAATAAATAGATGCCGATATAAATTCTTTGTATCTTCAAAGAGATCTGATCAATAATTGTAATTCACAGAAAAAGATTTCCACACAATAACTGCGTAATGGAACTTTTTCATTGACAACTAAGCAACATACCAACATCTTTAGAAATGCTTTCCAACATTCAAAACTGACTCAGGAGTTTTTTTATTTCGGTTTACTGTAAATGATCTGATGAGTAGCATGGTGCTGAATTATACGTCATGTAAGATCTTGTTTTGAATCATTTTTTTTGAAAAAGAAAAGAGTGGAAACACGTGATTGTAACAGCTAATTCACTTAGAAAAAAACAGGGAGTTAGTAGATAAAAAAACAGGTGAATAAAAAATTTTTTTTTCAATAAAAAATTTTGATATTCGTCCCCCTGCGAAACTTTTTAAGGATACCTAGAGACAGCGATTCAGCGATAAAAGAAGAGTTAGGACAGATATAAAACAATTATCACTCAGCGTATAAACTGCTTTTAGTATAATGGCGAAATCAATCGATAAAGTATGGAGTAATTGTTTGGATGTGATCAAAGACATTGTAGAATGGCAGCATTTCAAAACCTGGTTCGAACCGATTAAGCCTGTTGAATTAAAAAGCAATATTCTTGTTATACAAGTTCCAAGTCAGTTCTTTTATGAATACCTCGAGGAGCATTATGTGAATTTACTGGCAAAGACTTTGCGTAGAATATTAGGAAAAGAAGCACGGCTGGAATATCGCATTATGGTTGATAGCGGTAATCATCAGAACAAACCATTAACGATGGATGTTCCTGCCTACGGTTACAAAACTTTTTCAAACAACGAAATGGACTTCCCTTTAATAATAAATAATCCGGTTAAGAATCCATTTGTTATTCCGGGTTTGAAAAAGATGCAGATTGATCCGCAACTTAATCCCATCTACACATTTGAGCATTTCATTGAAGGCGATTGCAATCGCGTTGCACGCCGCGCCGGAAAAACAGTTGCCGAAAAGCCAGGATCAAGTTCTTTCAATCCATTAGTTATATATGGCGGAGTCGGTCTGGGAAAAACCCATCTTGCCCAGGCAATCGGCAACGAAACCAAACGGATGCATAATACCAAAGTGGTATTATATGTAAGCTCAGAGAAATTCATCAACCAATTCCAGGATCATAGCCGCAACAATGCCATTAATGATTTTATCCATTTCTATCAATTAGTAGATGTACTGATCATCGATGACGTGCAATTCTTCAATCGGGCAGAAAAGTCGCAAGATGCGCTGTTCGCCATCTTTAATCACCTTCATCAAAGCGGCAAACAACTTATTCTCACCTCCGATAAGTCGCCCAAGGATCTTGAAGGTGTTCAGGAACGATTATTGAGTCGCTTTCGTTGGGGACTTAGCGCAGATGTTCAATTGCCCGACTACGATACGAGAATTGAAATTCTCGAACGTAAAATGAAGAACGACGGATTGGAAATGCCAAAGGAAGTTGTTAAATATCTTGCTTATAATATCAGCAGTAATGTGCGAGAATTAGAAGGAGCATTGATATCATTATTGGCACAATCTTCGCTAAATAAGCGGGAAATTGACCTTGATTTGGCAAAAAGAGTTCTCCGGAATTTTGTGAAGACGAGTAGTAAAGAAATCACGATTGAAACAATACAAAAAATGGTATGCGAATATTTCGACGTACCATATGATAAACTATTGCAGAAAACGCGCAAACGTGAAATAGTTCAGGCACGTCAAATCACGATGTATCTCGCAAAAGCCTTTACAAAAAACTCACTCAAAACCATCGGCGAACATTTTGGTGGTCGCGATCATACCACAGTTATTCATTCCTGCCAAACAGTAAAAGACCTTATGGATACCGACAGCACCTTCCGCGAAAGCGTAATGGAGCTTCAACAGAAAGTTCAACTGGCAGCTATGTAACACCGTAAAAATATTGAAAGGCCAAACCTACCCCGGTTTGGCTTTTTTTTTGGGGGAGGGTCGTGCGGTTTTTGTTTAATCAATCTCTTACTTTAGAAACCAAACTCTTTGTTGTTTTTCTAAACTGTTCTCGTTATTTTTGCCACCCTTCAAAAGGCAAGGTGAGGTGGATGAGTGGCTGAAATCAGTAGTTTGCTAAACTGCCGTACGGGTTAAACTGTACCGAGGGTTCGAATCCCTCCCTCACCGCGTCAAAGCTGCAACAGTTGTTGCGGCTTTTTTTATTTGGATAGTGTACGGGTAATTCTGTTCCGCCGCGGCGGATCGAATCCCTCCCTCACCGCACATAAGCTGCAACTTCGGTTGTGGCTTTTTTATTGGCTCATTCGCACACTTCAATGTTTTTGTTAGGAAGTCCTGAATATGAAAGGGTTCATTTCCCCCAGGCTGG
>JACMLR010000307.1 GCA_014379515.1 Chitinophagaceae bacterium | reverse complement strand
GGTATGGCAATTGTTGCAAGAAATGAAATCTATTAATTCAAAGGTAACTGAAGAAGTTCCGCACCGAGCGAAACGACTTCTCTCATCCACAAACTAATATTACCCTTTTATTTAGGTGTGGAAGTTCTGCCCGTGCGGGTAATGGCAATTCTTTTTTCTTTGTTCGGTCCCTCTGCTATCACCACTTTTATTTTACGGAAAGTTCCATCACGGTTTTCATTTGTCGGCATATATGAAATCAAGTATTGTGTACGCAGTTCACCGGAAATATCAGAAGCGATTTGTAGAAGTTCATCGTTTGAATTTGGAAAATAAACCTTTCCGCCCGTTTCCTGTGCTAATCGGGTTAAAAAAGTTTTTGCTTTTTCCTGACGATTTATACCGCTAGCGTCAGATTCTTTATTTAAACTATTAACAAATCCAACGGCGTAAATTTGCACGTTAGATTCACGCAAAAGCTCAAAAAGCTGTTGTTCTTTATAGGAGCTTCCCCGGTCTTCACCGTCTGAAACCAAAATTAGGGCACGTAGCTTAACATCATCCTTTCTCCAGGAGTTTTGATACTGCTCAACCTTTTTTGCCGTTTGATAAATCGCATCAACGATTGCCGTTTGTCCGCCCTCGACGAATAAATTATCCAATGCATTGTCCAGTGAATTTTTATTAGTCGTAAAATCCTGCACGACTTCGATTTTATCTTTGCTGACAAAACGGATTATGGTTGATTCATCTCTCGGACGATTTGTACCGACAATAATTTTCCCTGCTTCGATAACCTTACCAAGTTGTGAGCGAAGCGAACGCGAATTATCAATTACAAGAGCATTAACGATAGGGACTTCGGCAGTTGTGAAAGACGTAATTGGCTGCAAAACGTTGTCTTCGTAAACCTCAAAGTGTGCCTGATTCAAATTGTTAATCGTACGATTGCTACCGTTAACAACGCGTACGTTTAAGCTGATTTCTTGCGTATCGACGCGAAGAACTTCATCGTCCTCAACAGCAGTTTCTGCCGGAGTGGATGACGGGATTACAGTCGGGGTTGCGCTTAAGGTTGGTGTTACGCCTGCAATGGGAGTCGCATTGACAACCGGTTTCGGAATTGAAATGATTTTTTGCGGAAGCTGATTAACTGTCTCCGCCTTAACCGGCGAGCGAACAGTATCTTTACGTATCCAGCCTTTGACTTCTCCGTTCAATATTGAAACGTAATACCAACCGTCTGTGTCCTGATTTTTTTCAAAGGTAATTCTCTCCCCTTTTTGGACTGCTCGAACTTTTTCTGAACTGGCATCGGGTGATTTACGCAAAAAAGTTGATGTAACGATTACTTCACCTTGCCTTTGGGCGAAAACCGAAAAAGCAAATATTAACGCTAAAACTATTGTGATATAAATTTTCATCAGTTTATATGTATTTCACAATATTGTATGTAAACAAAATCGTTATTGCGATAACCGCAAGAACTATTAACTTTTGTTTCGACTCAAATCTGTTTAACCTCGAAATGACGCTACTTGACTGTAAAAGAGTTAAAATAATTGTTAATGACCGGAGCATCTATCTCCTCTTCAGGCAGAACGGCAAGCAACAGATAAAACCGCCTATCATGGAAAAACATACGTAAGCGTTGCACTCGATACTTTGTTTTGACCTGACTTTCACGACCCATCACTCTACTCTCCGGTACTTTTATGTAAACCTCTCGACCCTTCAAATTCCCATTTGAAAATTTCTCAATTTTAAGTAACTGACCTTTATTGCTTTTTATGAAGTCATTGCGGACTCTTTTAAAGTGAGCCTTTTTAAAAGGTTTCCACAGGATACGCCCTTCGGGAGTATCTCTGTATATCACAGCAAAAAACCCGTTGGAATCATTATACGAGTAGCTGCCCATCGTACTGGGAGATTCCAAAGCCTCTTTATCAGGATTCATAATATCAGGCGCGAAAATACTCCAAGCACCATTGTCTGGGCTAAAGGTTTTCCATGTTCTATCCTGAGCAAAAGCGTTGCAACTTAAAACAAGAAGAATCCCCAAAAATTGTACCAATTTGTTCATTCGAATCTTACCCTTAAACACAATTTTACTCATAAATGTTTGAAGCAATGTTATGACGTAATTTTCGAATCAGCCTGACAAACATTACAACTGTTTAGTACGAAATTTTCCGCGTGCGCGAACCACAACATCTGACCGTTCAACTTTAACACTGATATTGTGAACAGCCGCGTCGTTTGCAACATCTTTCGACTGGTAACCGAGCCGGTATTGCTGTCTCAATTCGCCGGCAACTTTTTTAAAGATCTCCCTCAACTTCGGCGCATCGCTGAGATAAAATCTTCCGGCTGTAGTATCGGAAATTTCTTTTAAGGAATCTATAGCTTCAATATCAGCATTTCTTTCAAGAAATTCAATTTCTTCTTCAGATGGCACACCTGCTTGTGTGGGAATAAAAACCGAATATTCCTTTTTCTTTTTTTGAGGCTTCTTTTTT
>JACMLR010000306.1 GCA_014379515.1 Chitinophagaceae bacterium | reverse complement strand
GCTTTTGCTCCGCGGTTAAGCTTAGCTCAAAATATTTCAAGTATTGAATACTTCAATCCACTGCGTGTAGAATAATTTGGGCAACGAAAAGAAATGCTGTTGCTAAATGGAAGAATTTCAGATGTTCTGGCAATGGCACAATTCGTGTAATCAGGTATGAAAAAGGAAAATATGGGAACCGTGATGTTGGTGATGATCGGAATAGCATTACTGCTAACTGTACCGGATAAAAAACAAAGAGTATAAGTTATAAATCAATGCTTTAGTTAAAGCATTTTCTATTTGACAATCAACCCGCGCTGAGACCCTTCATTCGATGGTTTGAAAAGGGTTTAGTGTTAGGTTAATGTTAGCTGTGCTAAAAATCAGCGTTTGCGCCCATCCTTAGGCGTGAAGAGATCATTAAACAAGCTATTGAACAACGAAAGGATAAGGCTGAACAACAGGGCCCACCAAAAGCCGTCTACATCAAAACCGCTGACAAAATAATCCGTGAGCAGGATCATCAACGCATTGATCACGAGCAGGAATAACCCGAGCGTAACAAACGTTATGGGGATAGTAAAAACGATAAGAAGAGGCTTCACAAAAATATTAACCAAGGAAAGCACAAGCGCTACAATCAATGCTGTCCAGAAATCGGTTAAGGATGCTCCGGGAAGCAGATAGGCGGTTAACACTACAGCAAGGCCGCTTACCAGAAAGCGAATGATCATGTTCATACTGTAAATATCTAAATAAACGTCATTCTGAGCAACGCGAAGAATCCCCGTTTCTGGGTGGGGGATGCTTCGTTAACACTCAGCATGACGGGTCTTTTAAAACTTTCAGCATCGGTTACTTTTTCTTTTGAGATAGTTACCTTGCACGATGTATGCGATTGTGGATATTGAGACGACCGGGGGATATGCTGCGCATCACCGCATTACCGAAATTGCCATCTATCATCATAATGGGATTGAAGTAACAGATCAATACAGCACGCTGATCAATCCGGGAATGGAGATCCCGTACTACATAACAGGGCTCACCGGCATTAGTACTGACATGGTGAAAGATGCACCATCGTTTGAAGAGGTGGCAGCGCAGCTCCTGCGATTTTTGGAAGGAAGAATTTTTGTAGCCCACAATGCACACTTCGATTATTCTTTTATAAAAAAAGAATTTGAGCAAACCGGTATTGCCTGGCAGCCACGTAAGTTATGTACCGTTCGGTTAAGCCGAAAGATAATTCCGGGGCTACGATCCTACAGTCTGGGCAGCTTAACGGAAAGTTTGGGCATTCGTATTCAAAACAGGCACCGTGCAGGTGGTGATGCAGAAGCCACAGCAAAAGTATTTACGCAGTTACTGAATCGTGATTCAGAAAATCACATCAACAAAGCGCTGAAAAGAAATTCAGGCGAAACGATTCTGCCACCCAACTTATCAAAAGAAGAATTTGACCAGCTACCGGTACGAGCTGGCGTCTATTATTTCCTTGATTCACACGGTCAGGTGATCTATGTAGGCAAGGCAAACAATATCAAGAAAAGAATTGCTGGACATTTTACCGGGGAAGCGCGTGAGTGGAGCCGCTCGAAAATCAGGGATGAGATCCATCATATCACGTATGAACTTACCGGCAACGAATTGATTGCATTGATCCTCGAGTCGCAGGAGATTAGGAGATTGTGGCCAAAGTATAACAGGGCGCAAAAATATCGATCGGAAGAGTGGGGCATTTACGATTACATCGATGGCAACGGTTATTCACGTTTTTCAGTGACTGTAATGGCACGGGGCACGAGACCGTTGATTCGGTTTGCAACAAAAGGTGATGCGTGGAATTTTTTGTGGGAAAAAGTACGGGCGTTTGAACTTTGCCCAAAGC
>JACMLR010000305.1 GCA_014379515.1 Chitinophagaceae bacterium | reverse complement strand
CCTGCATCATCCGGCTCATTGTGTATGCAGTCGCCTGGCTGATTACTTCTTTTCTTTCGGTATCGAATCGTGCAATTACGTTTCCGTTTTTGTCTTCGATTCTTGTGATGTACACGGGTTTTGTGCTGAACCCACCCGTTGGAAACATCGAATAGCCCCAGAGCATTTCGAACAATGAAAGATCACAGGAACCCAGGCTGATAGAAGGGTAGGGCTCAACCTTCGTCGGGATATTGATTTGTTTTAAGAATTCTGCGAAACGCTGCGGTGTAGTTTGTTTAATAAGATAGGCAGCAACTTCATTCACTGACCATGCTAATGCGTTGGCCATTGTTCGGGTTCCGGTGCGTCCTGTATTTTTTGCCGGCACATAACCGGAGCCAGGAAAATATTGTTGTGTCGCCTCGCATTGGGTTTCCGGAGTGAATCCATATTCTTCCATTGCTAATGCGTAAAGAAAAGGCTTGATAGCAGATCCAACCTGGCGTTTCGTACGCAGGTTAACGTGATCGTATTTGAAATTTTTAAAATCAATTCCACCTACCCATGCCTTCACCTGGCCGGTCAGCGGATCCATTACCATGAATGCGGTTTGCAACATCTCCCGGTGATACTTGATCGAATCATAAGGTGTCATCAATGTATCCTTTTCACGCATGGGATTCCATGCAAATACTTTCATCTTTGTTTTGACAGAAAATGTTTTCTTTATATCAGCATCGCTCATTCCTTCGTCCTTCAATTTCTGCCAGCGATCGCTGTTCTTCATTGCTGCCTGCAAAATGTTATCGTGTCCTTTCCAGACCGCATCGGTACGCAAACTCGCTTGCGAACTTAAAACGCGTTGTAAAACCGGCATATGTTTCGCCACTGCTTCTTCGGCATATAACTGCATACGCGGATTAATGGACGTATAAACTTTCAGGCCATCTTCATAAATATCCCATTTTTCACCATCCGAATTCGTATGATCTCTCGCCCATGTTTTTAGCTCGTCGCGTACGACCTCCAAAAAATAAGGAGCGATACCGTTGTTCTCATCAAGTTTCAAAAAATTTAGCTGGATCGGTTTTACTTTTATTTTGTTGAATTCGGCATCGGGCAGGTAACCATTTTTTACCATCTGGCTCAACACCGTATTGCGACGATCGAAGGCGGCTTTCACATTTTTCCGTGGATTATAAACAGTATTTCCTTTCAGCATTCCAACAAGTACTGCAGCCTCGTCCAGTGTGAGGCGATCAGGTTCTTTTTGAAAGAATGTACGCGAAGCATTACGGATACCGTAGGTATTTTCACCAAAGGGAACAGTGTTGAGATAGAGTGCAATGATTTCCTGTTTAGTGAAATTGCGTTCCAGCTTTACGGCGATGACCCATTCTTTTAATTTTTGTACAACCCGGACCAGTTTGTTTTTCGACCGCTCGTTGAACATATTCAATGCAAGCTGCTGGGTAATGGTGCTAGCCCCGCCTTCTCTTCCCATATAAACTATGGCACGTGCGAGCGACTTTGCATCGATGCCGGAATGGTCATAAAAGCGTTCATCTTCTGTCGCAATCAATGCATCGATCACATGTTTGGAGATATCTTTATAGCTAACATTGCTGCGATTACCGCGCTCTTTATAATATTTTCCAAGAGGCGTGCCATCATCCCCATAAACTTCCGAAGCAAGTGTAATGGCTGGATTTTCTAATTGCGCGAGAGACGGCATTTTACCGAAAACGCCGAAATTAATAAGGATCAAAAGGAGGACAAAGGCTGCAATTCCGATGAAAAAAATTCTCCAGAATATCCGAACTGTTTTTGCCATACTAAAGGGTTAAGAGGCTGATTTAAATGGAATCAGGAAGGTAAAACAAAAATCATGCTTGAAACCAGAAAAGGACTTGTAACGTAGGTCTGTACACGGTGACTCTTAACAGAAGTTTTGGTGAATCTACTTATCAAATTTGCCCGGGAAGGTCTGCTTAAGAAATTTTCTATATTCAGGCAGGTCGTTGGTTGATTTTAATAATTCCAGGTTGGCAGCAGTAATTACGGCAAACCTATATTTTGCAACAGGCAGCCAGGGAACGATTTCCGTTGACGCAATCTTGCTCACCTTATCAACATAAGCCATTGCAGCTTCCGCATTTTCAAAATTGTTCATCAATACGATCCGCGTGGTATCATTGAGAATCTCACTTGTAACGTCAATCGTTTTCTGGTAGAAATACTGTTTGTTGTATCGATTGAACGCGTTCTTCGTTTCAGTTACGAAAACGCCATCAACCTTATCTGTGATGATTGCAACATAATGAGGCGCAGCCAGATCAGCAGTAAAGGCAACTTTCAATGGCGGAGCTGGTTTTCGCACTACCGAATCTTTAAGAACAGGTGGCTGTTGTCTGACAGTGTCTTTCCCTGCAACTGGCGGCGCGATCACCGGCGGATTGATAGCAACTCCGTTACTATCCGTTCGAGCCCTTGTCACAGTAACGACAGGTCGTTGCGGATTAGAGGTAATTATAGGATTAGCGCTATCTTCTGCCGGACGCTCAATTTTCAGATTCGTTAAGTATTCCTCGATTTCCTTTCTCCGTCCAAGTACATCTATCAGGTTCTTTGCTTTGGTAGCCATCAATGACCCCGAATACATATTAAGAATATCCTGTAAAACGGTTCTGGCAGAATCATCTTTTCTTTCTTTGATATAATACAGCGATTGGATGTAAAGTAATTGCGGTGTCCAGTAATTCTTTGCATAAAGACTGTCTGCTACTTTTTTTGCTGCAATTGCTTCATTAAAACTTCCTTCAATGAAAAGATTATAAATCTTTTCGTAGCGATCAGTCATATCTTTTTCTGCAGGATTCACTGCGTTTCGCGCAGGAGGATTTGAAATAAGCTTTTCCTGTTCTGATCCTGCAAAGCGTTGCTGCAATTCCATTTTAACTGCATTGGCTTTTCCGGTGTTTCCAGTCTTTTGATAACAATAGTACAGGTATTGCAACGCTTCCGGGCGGCGAGTGTGATAGCTGAATTTGTCGGTGAACTGTTCGAGTACCAGGATCGCGCCAGCATAATCTTCCAGTCCATCAATTAAAGCTTTCCCAAGGTCAACCTGCGCGTTTGCGATTGAATCGTTCGATGCAATGAGTTGGGGTTCTGTTAAAGGAACACGTTTGAGCAAAGCGTCATAGGAGATCTCTGTTGCATCGGCCTCTGCTTCTTTTATTCTCCGCGCATCCGGATTATCGCCAGCTTTTTGTTGAGCTGCGGTATTTACGGCAGATAGCCTACGCCAGTTATCAACGTTTGGCCTTGTTCCCCATTTAGATTTAAACTCAGTGAAACCCTTCGACTTCAAAGAGGGGTTCGCGAAATACCAGTCACCTTTCGTGCTATTATCAAATAATTCGGTAGGAGTTGTAGACGGATTGACCGGACCCCGCTGCGCCACCGGCTCTTCTTCTTTCAGACCTTGCTGATTGCGAAGCTTGCGTACCAGTTTCTTGATATAAGTTTCGCGTTCTGCCTCTGTCATTAATGCAACACGCTGCAAGCTGTCCTGGCGATAAATGATATCAGAACTGAGTGCGATGCGTGTCAAAACATCTTTGCGATTGAGATAAACTTTCATATCGCGAACAACATCTTCGTTTTGAACGCTGTCGTAAAAACGTTTTGCATCACGATAATTAGCATCATCGTAACTGAGATTGCCTAATAAATAAAACGATCTTGATTTTTGATTCGGATCAGCAGGCAAATCAATTTTTGCTGTAGTCGATCGAATCAATAGCTGCTTAGCTCCGGCTGCATTGTTTCGTTCGAGCTCCATTAGAGCGGCGGAATAATAGATGATATCGACATAATTGCTGTAGCGATCTTTTCGCGCCATTTTCAACAGCTCGTCGATATTCAACTGAATTGCTTTATCATCCCCACGATTTTGACGAATCGAATTCAGTCGCCCGTACACTTCCATTATCGGGTTTAGCGTGTGTTTGATGCTTCGTTCGTAAAATTCTTTTGATTGTTCGGGTTTGTTGCTTGCTTCATAAAGCTGCGCAATGAGATATTCCCACCTGGCTTTTTCTTCCCGGTTTGCAGCTACCGGCAATGCCTGTTCGAGATGAAGTGCGGCACTGTCCCACATGTTTTGCTGATAAAACCACAGGGCCTGCATTTCGTGTAATTCATTTCGAAGACGTGTGGGGAACTGCGGATCATTTCGGAGTGTTTCAATCATACCTGCGGCTTCCGGGTATTCTTCAACGGCGAGATAAGTACGAATCAACCACAAAAAGGACTCGTTGCGGCTCGGTGGACCGGTAGTTACTTTAGTGCCAAGATTGTTTTTCTCTTTGGTGGAAATCGAGAATGCATTGCCCCCTTCATTTGCGTTACTGCCTATTGGTTTATCGTAACCATCACTTTCTTTTGGTGAGAAAGCGTAGTTGATATATTGAAAGGTTAAGTAAGCTGTATCAAAAGTTTGCCGGAGATAGTAGGCTTTGCCCATCAACATATACATGTTATCGACCCATGAGTTCCGAAGATCATGCAAAAGAATGCCGGCATTGGCTTTATAGATAACAGAATCGAGCTCGATACTGTCGCGCACTGTTTCAGATGGTGAGTAATTGTAGAAACTAAGTAGTTCGGTATAATCATCAATGTGCGAATCCTTGGCACGATCAATAATCTCTTTTAATTTTTCGTTGGCGTTAAAGTGCCAGTTGTAACGGGTAAAGGTATTTTGGGTGACTTTTCGAACGAAACTGAATTTTTTATCAACACCGCGTTCGGAGCCAAGCTTTTTATTTTCTAATTTTTTGGGCTTTTTTATTTCAAAACTGAGCGCAGGAATGGTTTGCGCTGAAGCGTTGTTCAGCACGGCAAGTAAAGAAAGGAACGAAATGAAAATGATCCGAATCAAAACCAATAAAGATTTGCGGCGCAAACTAATTGCTTAATAACTGATTTTCAAGAAAATTATTATAAAGTTACCCCATTTTATTTGACGGCCTTTTCATTAGTTGAACGATTGAATTGGCTACCTTTAAATTAAACGAATTGAGTATGGCCGGATTAGAAGCGAATTCAACTCTTAAGCGGCTTCGGAATCGCTATCGCCTGGTAGTTATGAACGATGATACTTACGAAGAGGTTGTTACGTTTAAGTTGTCGAGACTGAGCGTTTATATTGTTCTTAGCACCATTTTTGTACTTCTGACCGGACTTACTGTGGCTTTAATTGTGTTCACACCGTTGAAATTGTATATCCCCGGTTATGGCGACAAAAATGCAACAAGCGAACTCCGGGAGTTAAAGATTAAGACAGATTCACTTGAGACCGCCGTTAAGTACAAAGAGCAATATTTACAGAACGTCATGAATGTATTGCAGGGAGATGCAGCTACTAAGTTGGACACGACCCTGCTAAATATTCCAACGCCTGAAAAAATAGACGATTAAAATCAAATACTATGTTCAATCCAAAATCCAAATCCGACGGGCAACCAATTGCTCCGGGTAGCGGCGGCGCCAGCCTTATCGCATCCGGCACAACTCTTAAAGGCGATATCACCAGCAACGGCGATATCCGCATAGATGGCACACTCCTCGGAAACATTTACTGCACAGCTAAGGTCGTAATCGGGGCAAATGGTGTCGTCGAAGGCGATATCAAAGGCCAGCAAGCCGATATTATGGGCCAGGTAAAAGGAACGGTACACGTGAAAGATATTCTTCAGCTCAAAGGAAGCAGCCAGGTTTCCGGGAATATTCACGCAGCTAAACTCCAAATCGAGCCAACTGCAAGTTTCAATGGTCAGTGTCATATGGCTGAAGCCATTCCGGTTTCAAGCAGCAATGGCAAACTTGTACCAGAGAATAAGGTAGAAAAAGCAGCCTGATTTTCGGGTTAAGCATGGTCAGTTAACTGGTTAGGTTCTAACCGTACGCTATCGCTATTGCCTTACCTTTGCGCGAAATACGCAAAAAAGGTCTATGACGAACGCGGTTAACACTACAGGCTTAAAAGCTTTTCGACCCATCATCCTCACCTTCATTTTTTTGAATGGAGGTATTTTCGCTACGCGCTCCCTGCTGGCGAAATACAATATCAGCGCAGATGTATTACTGGCAGGTAATCTTATTCTGTTCGTTGCTATTGCTGTTTCCTTTTATTTCTATTATCGGTCGTTACAGGATAACCGCGCAACCGCTATTCTTCGAATGGTTTACCTGGGCATGTTTGTAAAATTGCTTCTCTGCATTTTTTCTGCGTTTATATATATTATGATGACGGGAAAAAACGTAAATAAGGGCGGCATCGTGGGCTGCCTTGTGTTATACGTACTTTATACTGCGATGGAAATTTCGATACTTATGAAAGTGAGTAAGCAGAAAAAGAATGTCTAAGCAACAGGCGCCACTTGAATATCTCGGTAAATTCATTCCTCCTGCAGCCGTTCCAAAAGTGCTGCACTACCTTCAGCAATACAGTATTCATCTAACAATTACACGAGATCGAAAATCGGTGTTGGGTGATTATCGGCATGCAACCCGGCAACAAACGCATCGCATCAGCGTCAATAGCACACTCAATCGCTACTCATTTCTTATCACTCTTATTCACGAGCTCGCGCACCTGCTCACGTTTACTCAATATGGAAATCGCGTACTAGCCCATGGCCGTGAATGGAAGCAAGTGTATGCCGTGTTACTAAAGGATTTTTTAGAGTTGAAAATTTTCCCGACAGATATCGAAACTGCTCTTTCCAAATCAATGCATGACCTTCCTGCAAGTAGCTGTGCAGATGAAAACCTCATGCGCGTTCTTCGTAATTATGATAACACCGCCGATGGGATGGTTCTTGTTGAGCAGGTAACAGAGGGTAAATTATTTGACATCGGCGGAAAGCGCATTTTTAGAAAAGGAAAGAAACTTCGAAAGCGCTACCAGTGCGTGGAAATCGCAACAGGCAAACTGTATCTTTTTAGCCCGGTTTACGAAGTGAGGCTCGTTGAAATATAATTGGATCACTTCAATTCCCTGAATTTTTTTAGCATCCAAATGCTGCAACCTGTATGACCGGTGTTTCCCATCGGACCGTCCAGATATTCAAACCCAAACTTCTCATATACTTTCATTGCCTTCTCCAGTTCCGGCATTGTTTCAATATACACCTGCCCGTAACCTGAATTTTTCGCCCACGCCAATACCTGTTCGATCATTTTCTTACCAAGCCCCATGCTTCGTGCTTCTGGAACCAGGTACATTTTTACCAACTCGCAAGTTCCGTCAGGCAAGCCATCGCTTGGAAAAATGCCGGCACCACCGAGCAACTCAAAATTGGCTTCAGCAACCAAATAGTAACTACCGGGAGTTTTGAAAAGTTGAAAAAGATTATCTGTTGTTGGATCGAAATAGACAGTTCCAGGATGATTTGCACCAAACTCTGCCAGTGTATTGCGAATGATAGAAGCGATAGGACGATTGTCTTTTTCCTGTAATGGACGGATAGTGATATCGGTCATTGCACAAAGCTATTAAAAGCTTTCAAATGCAAAACAGGATGGGTGCATTTTGAAAGGAACGCACTGCCAGGAATGAAATGGGTTGTTGACCTACTAACTGAGAAGTGCCATTGCACCGTAGAGTAAAATATACGTAAGGAAAGTTACGAGGAGGAAGATCTTGTGAGCGTTTTTCATACGAACTGGATTGTTGGTGTGCGATTGATTGGAGTGAGTAACGGAAAATCATGCCAGTTAGTATGGGGAAGAGCCTTGAAATTCAGAATAGAGAATAAAGAATAAAGAACACAGAATAGAACAAAAGGCATCAGCCTGTTCGGCCAGAAAGCACTTACTGCCTACCGAGCTTTTGTATTATTCTGTGTTCTTTATTCTTTATTCTCTATTCTGAATCCCCCACTCACGCTACCGCCTTATTCACCAACGCCGCTGCTTCGCTAAGCAAAATCGCTGATTGAACTTTGAGCCCGCTTTCTTCTATTAATTTTTTCGCTTCTTCTGCATTTGTTCCCTGTAAACGAACGATGATCGGAACCGGGATATTACCAATTGATTGGTAGGCGTCGATAACACCTTGCGCAACACGATCGCAACGAACGATACCACCGAAGATGTTAATCAGAATTGCTTTTACTTTCGGATCCTTTAAAATAATCCGGAACCCTGCTTCTACAGTCTGAGCATTGGCGGTACCACCTACGTCCAGGAAGTTCGCGGGTTCACCTCCGCTGAGTTTGATCATGTCCATCGTTGCCATTGCGAGTCCCGCACCGTTAACCATACAGCCAACATTACCATCAAGCTTCACGAAATTAAGATTGTGTTTGGCAGCTTCAACCTCTGTTGGATCTTCTTCAGTAGTGTCGCGAAGTGCTTCAAGATCTGCATGACGCATCAGTGCATTGTCATCCAAATTCATTTTACAATCCACAGCAATTATCTTTTCATCACTTGTTTTGAAAAGTGGATTGATTTCGAGCATTGCGCAATCGAGCCCAACATAGGCGTTGTATAAATTAGTAACGAAACGAACTGCATTTTTGAAAGCCTCGCCTTTCAGGCCGAGATTGAAAGCGATCTTGCGCGCCTGGAACGGTTGTAATCCACCAGAAGGATGAACCCATTCTTTATAGATTTTTTCTGGTGTGTCATGCGCAACATCTTCGATGTTCATACCACCTTCGGTGCTGTACATTATTACGTTTTGACCTTTGGTGCGGTCGAGGAGTATGGAGAGGTAGAATTCTTTTACAGGGTTTGATCCGCTATAATAAACATCTTGTGCAACAAGAATTTTATTTACCACTTTGCCTGCCGGTCCGGTTTGGATCGTAACAAGCGTGCCGCCAAGAATATTGCCGGCAATTGTTTTGATTTCTTCAGCACTTTTTCCTACCGCGACACCACGCTGCTCACTCCCGACGATCTTCCCCTTACCACGGCCACCCGCATGAATTTGAGCTTTTACAACTGCAAAGTTGTTATTTGTTTGAACTTTCAATTGTTTATAAGCTTCTTCTGCCTTTTCTGGAGTATCAACCGGAATTCCTTCCTGAACAGGGACATTGTACTTCTTTAGCAGCTCTTTAGCCTGGTATTCGTGCAGGTTCATAGTTCTGTTTTATTTGGCTGCGAAAATAGGAAATAGTAATGGACTTTGGGGCTTCCTAATCGATGGGGTTAGAATATAGAATACAGAATAAAGAATAAAGAATATAGAATATAGAATGTGTGGAATGATGGTATGCTCTGAGTAGGGAAGTAACCGTGATTTTGAGTATCTGCACATTTTGTACATCTTCGCATTCTCCGATTCAGTGTGGCCAGGCTTCTTTAATTTTAAATCGTTCAATTTTGCGGATAATCAATGGAATTATAAAAGCAGTAATTGGTTTAGCGGTCGGACTTTCCCTGTTTGCGGTCATTACTGGTCGGACCTACTTGTTCAAAGCAGTCGCTTATAATTTTGCAGATGTCGATGATTATAAAATTTTCGATAATAATGACGTCGCAGCGGGTAGTGTGCAACCCTGGCCGGTAAGCCCATCGTATAATAAACAGCGGCTCCCTGCATCGCTCGATTCTGAATTGACCGTCCTGAAGAATATTGCCGTCGTTGTTATAAAAAATGACTCGCTTGTTTTTGAACAGTATGAAAGCGGCTACAGCGATTCCTCCTATTCCGGTTCGTTCTCTGTTGCGAAAAGCATCACCAGTATTTTAATAGGTGTTGCACTACGGGAAGGAAAGATTACAACATTGAATGATCCTGTGGGCAAATACCTGCCGGAGTTTTCAACAGGCGAAAAAACTAAAGTAACCATCCTCCACCTTTTAACGATGAGCAGCGGAAGTGATTGGGATGAATCTTACTCTAATCCTTTGTCGACCACCACTGAAATTTATTATGGAAGCAACGCCTATAAAACTGCAACAGGAGTGGAGATCATTCGGACGCCTGGCACCTATCACGATTATAAATCCGGGGATACACAATTACTTGGATTGATACTCGAGAAAGCGACCGGCATGTCGTTAAGTGAATATGCTTCTCAAAAGATCTGGAAGCCTGTTGGAGCAGAGCATACCGCTAAATGGAGTACGGATAAGGAAGGCGGTAAAATAAAAGCCTACTGTTGTTTTAATTCTAACGCAAAAGATTTCGCAAGGATTGGGCAATTGATGCTTGATAGTGGCAAATGGAAAGGAGCAACTATTATTGATCCCGACTATGCAAGTGCTTCTGTGCGTCCAAATACTATCGTTACTGACAATGGTCAGCCATGTGATTTTTATGGCTACCAATGGTGGCTTGTTCCATATAAGCCTGGTGTTTTTTATGCGCGCGGAATTTTGGGACAATACATCATCGTGATCCCAAAATCGAAAACCGTTATCGTGCGATTGGGTGAAAAGCGCGGACCGATCTTTCAACAAACTGTCCCGAAAGAAGTGAACGACCTGATTGAGTGGGCTGATGGGTTACGTTGAATTTCGGGGAATCAAATAACTTCGATCATTATTAATTCACTCAAGACGATATGAAATTAGATTTACTCGCTATTGGAGTGCATCCTGATGATGTGGAACTCGGATGTTCGGGAACGATCCTGAACGAACTGAAAGTTGGAAAAAAAGTTGGGATCCTCGATTTGACACAAGGGGAGCTCGGGACGCGCGGAACAATTGAAACGCGCCATACAGAAGCTGCCGCTGCAGCATCGATTCTCGGCGTGCATGTTCGGGAAAATCTAAAGATGAACGATGGCTTTTTTAGAAATGATGAACAACATCAATTGCAATTGATTGCTGCTATTCGAAAGTTTCAGCCAGAAATTGTACTTGCGAATGTTTTGGATGATCGCCACCCGGATCATGGACGTGCGGGCCGGCTGATTGCCGATGCTTGCTTTTTGGCCGGATTAATTAAGATTGAAACGTTTGATGCGGATGGAAAAAAACAACTACGCTGGCGGCCTAAATATGTGTTGCACTATATCCAGGATTGGTATCATGAACCGGATCTCCTGATTGATATTAGTGATGTTTTTGAAAAGCGAATGAAGGCAGTGGAAGCATATGGAACGCAATTTTTTAGTGGCACGGCAGATGGGGTTCAGACTTATATCTCCACACCTGACTTTCTTGAAAGTGTGATTGCACGGGCAAGAATGCTTGGGAAACGAATAGGAGTTAAGTATGCGGAAGGCTTCATCACTCAAAAAAAGATTGGCATCAAAAATCTCGACTCGCTGCTACAAATTGAAACATAATAACTTGAGAGAATACAGAATACAGGAGACAGAATAAAATACACGATACAAATACTAGAGTAATAGAATTGAGTTTTAATACAAAAATAGTAAGGGGTTTTTCTTCTGTCTCCTTTATTCTGTATTCTTTATTCTTAACAACCTGATCAATCGTTCGTAAGCATAGGGGTTCTTACTAACATTAACTCATAAAAGGGTCATATTCTTTCTACAAATCACCATTTCGTGCAACAGTATGAGTACCTTTGCGTTTTACAAAAGTTAATCAATTCCAGTCCATGTCAGTTCCGAAATTTTCCAACGTCCAACACTCCTTCCACTCCGAACTTAAACGTCGAACAAACGCCTATTTTGAGCAACTCGGTAAGTCACAAAGCGGTGATACAGCCTTGTTCTTAAAGGCAATAATCCTGATGCTCGCGTTTGTAGCAGTTTATGTTCACCTGATATTTTTCACGCCCAATGTTTACTGGCAAGTAGCAGAAAGCATTTTATTGGGCTGTATCGTTGCGGCGATCGGCTTTAATGTGATGCACGATGGCGCGCACGGCAGCTTCAGCAAATACAAATGGGTGAACGGTCTTGCCGCTTTCTCGTTGAACATTCTTGGGGGCAATAGCTTCATGTGGAATATGAAACACAATGTTATTCACCACGCGTTCACGAATGTGGATGGGGTAGATGATGACATCGACATCCAACCATGGATGAGAATGAGCAGCACACAAAAGAAATACAAGCTCCATAAATACCAACACCTCTATTTTTGGTTTCTGTATTCGATGCTTTATATTCTTTGGATATTTGTGCTCGATTATCAAAAATATTTCAAGGCGAAAGTTGGTAATATGCCATTGAAGAAAATGACCTTAAATGATCACCTCGTATTCTGGGGCTTCAAAATTTTCCACCTGTTTCTTTTTGTCGCCTTGCCGATATACATGGTTGGGTTCGCTTCATGGCTGACCAGCTTCCTCATTTTTACGTTGGTAGCCGGTTTCGTTCTGAGCATAGTATTCCAGTTGGCACATACCGTTGAGCACACATCTTTCCCGATGCCAAATGAAGTTACCAATCGAATGGACGATGAGTGGGCGATCCATCAAATTAAAACGACAGCTAATTTTGCAACGAATAACAAAGTTGTTTCGTGGCTGGTTGGTGGGTTAAACTTTCAAATCGAACATCACCTTTTTCCGAAGATTTCTCATATTCATTATCCTGCGATCAGCAAGATCATTAAACAGGCTTGCCAGGAATATGGCGTTGCATATATCGAATATCCCCGTGTTCGATATGCCGTTGCATCGCATGTTGCTTTTCTAAAGCACATGGGTAATTCTTAATCGACAACAACAGCTGACAATATTTCCACCGGGATGCATCACAAGCATCCCGGTTTTTTATTCCACTGTATTCACCAGCGTTCCAATATGATCGATCGTAATGGTGATAACATCGCCGGATGCCAACGTGAAATCATTTGCAGGAACAATCCCGGTCCCTGTCATCAAAAAACAACCGGTCGGGAAACTGCATTCCCGGTAAAGAAATCCGACAAGTTCATCATGACGACGTTTCATTCTGTTGATCGCAATACTTGCCACAAACATTGTCTTTTCCCCGCGTGTAATTTCAATCGCGATTTCCGTTTCCGCAGGAATTGGACGTTCAGGAAAATAAATACATGGCCCAATCGACGTACTGCCGTCATACGATTTTGCTTGCGGTAAATACAAAGGATTTTCTCCTTCGATACTCCGCGAGCTCATATCATTTCCTATTGTGTAGCCTGTTATTTTGCCTGCAGAAGTGATGAAAAGAGTAAGCTCGGGTTCCGGAACATTCCAAGACGAATCTTTCCTTATTCGTACATTATTATTGGTTGTCACAACACGATGGGGAGTTGATTTAAAAAATATCTCTGGTCGTTCAGCCTCATAAACCTTATCATAAAACGTATCACCACCGGAATCTTTTGATTCTTCCATTCGGGCATCGCGGCTACGCAGGTAGGTTACCCCAGCGGCCCAAACTTCCTGTGTGCCGATGGGTGGCCGAAGTGAATAAGTAGCGAATACATCTTTGGTAATTGATTGCCAGCCCCGGATTTCTGATGGTGCGTTGGTACTAATATCATCACGATTAACAAACTTATCCCAGTCGATTGCGGGCGCAAGAAAATACTGCTCCTCCAATTGAGCAACGATGCCTTTATCGGTGTTGTAAACTTTCATAAAGAAAAGGTAAATAAAAACGGCGAAATGAGTCATCGATTCCAGTAGCCTCCAGCACTGCTTATTCGCTCACCCTGTTTCATTGTAAAGAATTAATTTCGCAGCTCAATCGAAAGCATATGTCAAAAGTAAACGTTGGGTTGGTGCAAATGAGTTGTACGGCAGACAAGACCGAGAACGTAAATAAAGCGATCCAGAAAGTCAGAGAAGCCGCCGCAAAAGGAGCACAGATCATTTGCTTGCAGGAACTCTTCACGTCACTGTATTTCTGTGATGTGGAAGATTATGACAACTTCAAGTTAGCAGAATCTATTCCCGGTCCCTCGACCGATGCACTTGCTGCTCTGGCAGGAGAACTCAAGGTTGTCATCATTGCCTCGTTGTTTGAAAAGCGCACTCAGGGAATCTACCATAATACGACTGCAGTGATCGATGCAGACGGAACTTACCTGGGTAAGTATCGTAAAATGCACATCCCAGATGATCCTGCTTATTACGAAAAATTTTATTTCACTCCTGGTGATCTCGGGTATAAAGTTTGGAAAACGAAATACGCAACGTTTGGCGTACTCATCTGCTGGGATCAATGGTATCCGGAAGCAGCAAGAATTACCGCGTTGATGGGAGCCGAAATATTATTCTATCCAACAGCAATTGGTTGGTCAACTTCCCAGGATGAAGAAACAAATACCGAGCAATACAACGCATGGCAAACGATTCAGAGAAGTCATGCTGTTGCCAACGGAATTCATGTCGTGAGTGTTAACCGCGTTGGATTCGAACAGAATGGTGCAATGAAATTTTGGGGTGGATCGTTTGTCGCCAACCCGTTTGGTACCATTATGTACCAGGCTTCGCACGATCAGGAAGAAGTCATTATCCAGGAAATCGATACGGATAAAACAGATCGGTATCGTACACACTGGCCGTTCCTGCGTGATCGACGCATTGATTCTTACCAGCCGATAACAAAACGTTTTATCGACCAGGATTAATTGCTCGCCCATCTAATATTTACCAATCGATCGCTTGTATGATTTCATTCACCAATACCCCTGCGCAATCAGGATATTATTTTCCCGCAGAATTCGCGCCACATGATGCTACCTGGTTGAGCTGGCCACATAAGGAAGCAAGCTGGCCCGGTAAAATTGAATCGATCTATCCGTATTATTCGCAGTTTGTAAAGGAGTTGTTGAAGGGCGAGCGCGTTTGTATTAATGTTCGGGATGAAGCCATGAAGCAATCGGCAACAACACATTTAAATAAGGCCGGCGTCGATACCGGCACAGTTGAATTTTATTTTCACCCAACGAATGATGCCTGGTGCCGTGATCACGGGCCTGCATTCTTAATCAATCCTGAAGCAACGATAAAAAAAGCTATTGTCGACTGGGGCTATAATGCCTGGGGAAATAAATATCCGCCGTTCGACCTCGATGATGTTATCCCAACACTGATCGCCTCCCATTACGGAATTCCTGTTTATCACCCTGGTATTGTAATGGAAGGTGGTTCAGTGGATTTCAATGGAGATGGAACGGTGATTACTTCAACGGCTTGCTTGTTGAACCCAAACCGCAACCCGCACCTGGATCAATCGCAAATAGAAGATTACCTGCACCACTTTTACGGTATCAAGCAAGTGCTTTGGGTTGATGAAGGAATTATTGGAGATGATACCGACGGTCATATTGATGACACCGTTCGTTTTGTAAACAAGGACACCGTGATTACCGTGATGGAAGAAAATAAGCAGGACGAAAATTATGAGATACTAAAACACAATCGCAAGCAGTTGGCGACAATGCGATTGCAAGATGGTAAACAATTGAATATTGTTGAACTTCCGATGCCAGATGCACTTGTCTACGAGGATCAGCGACTCCCTTGCTCATACGCTAACTTTTATATCGCTAATAAGTCAGTGATCGTTCCAACCTTCAGAAGCAAAAAGGATGAGAAAGCATTACAGATAATCCAGGATTGTTTTCCGGATCGTGCTGTGATAGGAATTGATTCAACAGAAATAATTTGGGGGCTTGGTAGTTTTCATTGCCTTAGTCAGCAGGAGCCATCCGTTTGATCAGCTTGCTTCTTTTTTTGCAGTGATAAACAATTCAGTACCCGCCCGTGGTGGAATTGAATTCGTGCAAGCTTCAAGCGTTAACAAGTGTAATTGCTGGCTAAACAGTTTTTCGTATTCTTCTTTGTTGCCACCAAACGGTGGTCCGTCTTCAAACTCCCGATCAAATAAGACGCCAGCCAATTTACCACCCGGCTGTAAGAGTTCGTACATTTTCGAAACGTAAGCCGAACGAAGTGCCGGATTCAACGCGCAAAAAAATGTTTGTTCTAATACCAGGCGAAACGATCCTTTCAGATCAAAAAAATTGCCAGTAATAATTTTAAGCTGTTTGTTTTCGTATTCTGATAATTCTGATCGAAGTTTTTCCGTAAGAAGCGGCGAGATGTCGATAACGGTGACGTCGGTAAATGATTGCTGCAACAAGTATTTCGCTTCGTGTGCATTTCCGCAGCCGGGAATGAGAATTGGTATTGATTTATCTTTTAGTTGATCGATATATTCCTTTAACGGAGTCGAGGGTCCGCCAAGATCCCAACGGGTCGTGTTTGTTCGATAGAGATCGTCCCAATAGTCTGAATTAAGTTCCATCTATTCTTGTATGAAAAAAGATGCAGCCTCTCGACTGCATCTTTTGTAAAACGATAATTATTCGTGAATTGCAATGATCGGAACATTGCTGTGATAAGCGAGTTTTTTGGTATGACTCGTTTTGAAAAGATTGCTCAAAAACGAGTGGCGGCGCGGAACGGTAACAATAATATCGATATCCTGGTCGCGCGTGAAATTATTGATTGCTTCCAGAAAATCAAACAGGCGGATGAATGCAAACTGTGGATTGAATGCACGGAAATATTTTTCCAGCTTCGCTCTTTCGCTTTTGTACTCTTCTGTAATCTCGACATAATGTTCGCTGTCGACATTGATGATATACAATGTTGGATTGAAAAGCTTCAACAGGTTTTGGATCGGTGAAACCGGGATACTGGTATCAACGTCTTTAAAATCGCTCGTCAAAGCAACGTTTTTAATTTCTTCGTATTTCGCATCCGGAGGAATGATCATTACCGGACAAACGCCTTCTTTAATTAATTTGAGTGTGTTGCTACCCATGAAGATCTGTTCAATTTTTGTGGCACCGGTAATTCCCATAATTACCATATCGATGCCCTGGTGGCGAACATATCGCTCGATATTATCAATCAATGATGAACCATATTCCGCAACTGCGTCAATCTGCAGTGAATCTCCCCCCGCCAGTTCGAGCTTCATTTGACTAAGTGCCTCGCCGAGGATAAGTTGGCGGTCGCTTTCATCTTCAGTAAGCGGTGAGCCATCAGAGCCGGCAGGCTTATCATAAACATAATAAAGGATAATTCGAACATCCGGTTTACCCGCCAGCATTTTAACGGCATATTGAGCCGCGTTCTTCGAAGTGTCGGAAAAATCGGTAGGAACAAGGAATTTTTTCATTGCAGTTGCTGTTTTTGGTAAGCCACAAAGATAACCGCGCAATGCATTCGGCAATACAAAAATTATGAGTTCGATAAGCTGCGTAAAGAGCCGATTGTCTTAATTTTATCCATTGCGCTCGATTAAATGCTTACTATATGAAGAAACTTCTTTTTGCATTTGCTTTGTCCCTTGTATTTGCGGTTACTACCGGCCAGGAAACCAGGCCTATTGCTATTATACCACAGCCTGTGAAAGTCGAAAAACTGACCGATAGTTTTCGGTTTACGGAGTCTGTCTCCTTAGTGGTTCCATCCAAAAATGCTGCAGTTCAAACAATCGCGACCAGCTTCGTCTCCAAATTGCGTAGTTCGACAGGCTTCGCAATCAATATAACGGACGCAGAGGTTGCAAGTTCCTCTTCTATAGTTCTCAGTTTAAATAATACAACTGAACCTCAGCTTGGAAACGAAGGTTATTCGATGGAAGTGGGTGCGACGGGTGTACAAATCAAAGCGAATCAGCCAGCGGGTTTGTACTACGGTATTCAAACGCTTTTGCAGCTTTTCCCAAAAGAAATCGAAAGCAAAGAAGTCGTAATGAACGTATCATGGATCTTGCCTGCCTGCAGAATTACCGACTATCCTCGTTTCGCATGGCGTGGATTGATGTATGATGTGTCGAGACATTTCTTCACTAAAGACCAGATGAAAGTCTTTATCGATGACATGGCAAAGTATAAATTCAACTTGCTTCACTGGCATCTTACGGATGACCAGGGCTGGCGTGTTGAAATCAAATCGTTACCAAAGCTAACGGAGGTAGGAGCGTGGCGCGTCGATAAAACAGGATCGTTCAATACATTTAGTAAACCTGAACCAAATGAGCCGCGCACCTATGGCGGTTTCTATACACAAGATGATATCCGCGAAATCGTGAAATATGCGAAAGAGCGATTTATCGACATCCTTCCCGAAATCGATGTGCCCGGTCATAGTATGGCTGCGATTGCTGCATACCCCGATCTCACATGTACACCGGGGACCTATGTAGTCAACTCAGGTGAAAAGTTTATGGAATGGCCGGCGGGTGGACATTTTTATGGACTTGTCGATAATGCCCTTTGTCCGGCGAATGAAAAAGTCTACGATTTCCTTGACAAGGTTTTCACTGAAGTAGCACAGTTATTTCCTTTCGGATATATCCATATGGGTGGTGATGAAACCGCCCGTAACTTTTGGGAAAAGAGCGAAGCCATTAAAGGTTTGATGAAGCGAGAAAATTTGAAAAATCTTGATGAAGTACAAAGCTATTTTGTGAAGCGCGTGGAGAAAATCATTATGGCAAAAGGAAAGAAGATGATTGGTTGGGATGAAATTCTTGACGGCGGTTTGGCTCCTAATGCGGCAGTGATGAGCTGGCGTGGTATCAAGGGCGGTATTGAAGCTGCAAAGTTGGGACACGAAGTAGTAATGAGTCCAGCAACATTCGTTTATATCGATTATATGCAGGGAGATCTTTCCACAGAGCCGCCAGTTTATGCATCGCTCCGACTTAAAAAGACATATGAATTCGAACCAGTGCCGGATGGTGTTGATGCAAAATTTATTAAAGGAGGACAGGGTAATTTGTGGACAGAACAGATCTATAATGTTCGCCAGGCTCAATACATGACATGGCCTCGCGCGTTTGCAATTGCAGAATCAGTTTGGTCGAAGAAGGAAAGGAAAGAATGGGATGATTTCGTAGGTCGTGTCGAGCAACATTTTGGACGATTGGATTTTGCGGAAACGAAATTCTCGAAGGCAATGTATGACGCGATTGTAACGCCAAAGAAAACGAGCGAGGGAAAACTTCAAATCAACCTCGCTACTGAAATTGATGGGATCGATATCTATT